>JANNCG010000129.1:0-2426 GCA_031386385.1 Myxococcales bacterium | reverse complement strand
CGAAAATCTAATTCGAGGCGATGCAAGCAAGGCAAGGATCGTTTATCGAATGGGGCGTCCGGAGACGGGTGTGGAACGAGAAGTTACGATCACAAGAACGCGCGGCATGACGATGACTGGGGCACCAGACATTGGTTTCGAAAGACTGCATAGACAGTTCGGGCGCTTTGGCGGAGTCCTTGCGAGCGAGTTGGTTGCAGCGCTGCTCGGACGGAGCAACCAGCCGTTACTTGCCTCACCAATTCTGTTCTTCAATTCATACCGAAAGGTTCGCGAAGGACATGTCACGCTCGAACAGCGACGGTCTTTTCGGATGGGACGGTGGTCGGACGAGGCGAACGAACTCGCCGTTGCCAAGAATTTTTTCAAGGAAGTCATCGTTGAGGCGATTATCGGAAGTACCGGAGCTATCGAATCCAGTTCGTCAGTTGACGACAGCAATTCCAAGCTAGCCGTCGCCAATCAGCTACTTAAGGACTTTGCAGGAGGCACGCTGTCAAAACTTCGTTCGTCCAACGGCGGAACCTACGAGCCGCTAGTCACATCACGCGACGGAAAAACTACGTTTCCGTTTGACGGTCTGAGCTCTGGACAAAAAGAGATCATTTCGACGTTTTTTCTCATCTGGCTCGCAACAAAAGACGGCCCGAGTGTTGTGCTGATCGATGAGCCTGAACTGCATCTAAACGCCGAGTGGCAGCGCTTCTACGTGCACGCGCTGACGAAGCTGGCACCACACAATCAATACATCCTCGCGACCCATTCCGAAGAGATCATGGCATCGGTCACGAGCGAGCGACGTCTGATGCTGGGGCCAGAATAGTCGCATGGTAAAGGTGCGAGAAAACGTCCCTGCGTCGGACGTACTCAACAATGCAAAACATATATTGTTTGTTGAAGGCACACCAACTGGGCTTGATGTGACGGTGCTTCGCGAACTCGTGCCGCGTGTACGAGTGGAGCCGCTAGGACCATCGCTTTCGGTCCAATCGGTCGCAACTGCGCTGCACCCATTTCATCCGGATTATTGGTTTATTGTCGATCGCGATGATCTGGCGGATAGTGTTGTTGAGCTTTCGTGGCAGAGATTTCCGAATCCCGACGAAAACAACTTATTGATCTGGCGACGCAAAGAGCTCGAGAGCTATTTCTTAGAACCGGCGTGGGTTCGCTCGAGTAAATATTGGAACAAGCCGAGCGACGACGAGTCGGTTTTGATCGCGTGGCTTGAGCAGGAGGCTACGGCCGTATTGTGGTTTGAGGCCGCAAAGCGCGTCGTTCTTTCAAAGCGCAACGCAGTCAAGCGTCTTGATGCACCGTTGTTCAAACTGGGAGAAATTCGAGGATTGAGTCGCGACGACGTGATCCAAAGACTTATCGAGTCGCCTGCCATCCATGCGTTGAGGTCACTTCAATCGGTCGGGCTCGAGGATACCCAACTGCGAGCCGCGTTTGGGGACGAGGTTCAAGTTCTCTCGGACGGGGTTACCCCGCTAAAAATTGGCAAGGGAAGGTGGCGCGAGTTAATCGGAGCGAAAGCGCTCTTTTCGCAAATGATCAATCAATTCTACCTTGTTCCGGACCTCGCGAATCCTGCAGGCCCGCCCCTTTCTGGGCGAGACGCGGAGCGAGCAGTAGCGGTCGACCTGTTGCGAAATCACAGCGAATTCATGCCGCACGACTTTGCTGAGTTGAGTAAATTTCTTACCGATCACGCGAAGTAATTCGACCCGCTTCAATCAAACGGACACGCGGGTTCCGACACGCACGCTGCGCGCAGGATCAACGCACGCGCGGCCATTCTGCACGGTGATTCGCAGGTTCACCAATGTCTGGTCAGGTCTTGCGGCCCCGGCTGCTACCCACTGCGTGTTGCGCCCGTCTTTGTCGTACGTCGCGCCATGCTCGGCGTTCGGGTTCGCTGTACACGCCACGGTGTTGCTCGCGGCGACTGGCGCGACGGTACCCAACAAGTGTGCGCACTGCGTGCTCATGGCCCATAGGCCCATCGCGTCACGGCCGACGATCACCGCTGCACTCGCGACGAGAGTGAGTGTATCCATCGCAAAATCACTGACCAAACCGAGATCGAGCCCGTTGCAGTTGGCGCTCTGATCCGCCGTGGGTGCGCTATCACTGTTGCCAGATGAGTCTGCTCGAACGGACGCGTCGTTATCGTTGACGGTTCGAGTGCACGCTGCAATGCACGCGGCGCAAGCGCCCAAGAGCACCTGTCGTCTTCCAAGCACAGTGAGTTTGCTCATCGCTCGGCGATCACTCTTCGCTCGAGCTTTTGGGCAGCAGGGTCATGCGCTTGCCGTTGCGGTTGTATCGAAAGGCATATCCGAGGCCCAAAAATACGCCCACGAGATGCAACGCCAAGAGCACATAAGTGCCGAGCAACCCACCGACCAGCGGAATCTTCT
>JANNCG010000116.1:0-3026 GCA_031386385.1 Myxococcales bacterium | reverse complement strand
CGAAGATTGCGCCACGAGCGTTCATCAACGCTCCGGGTAGCGCGACAGAATCGACCGGGCCATCGATCATGCGTCCATCACTAAAAAACCAGAGAATTCGAGCGCGGTCTCCCTGTGCTACCGACGCGGCAAAGAGCCCTTCGCGACGCGCAAAAAGCCGCAGCTCCGAGGCAAACGAGTTTCGATGAAGAAGGACGTATGACCATTGACGAATTGCCCGACTCTGGGTGTCAAAGAGCACAAACTCATGTCTTGTCTCAAACGCTGGACCGGCCATCTGTGTCGTCAATGAGCTCGCGGCAAACACCCATCGACCCGCAGACACAATCCCCGACCCCAACTGCGTCGCTGGCGTGACGACCGCTTGCCCATGAAACCGATGAACGGCCAGCGGTGCTCCAGCCGCAGTGAGAGCGACCAGCGTGCGGTCCAAGACCGCCGCCATAACGAGCGAGGTATCTAGAGGCGACTCGAAGCTGCAAGCCGTCGAGGTTGGCGCCATCCCCACATCAGCAGGGCCAAGCTCACAATTTGCTGGGACGAACGGCGAATTCACCAACGGTGCTTCGAGAGGCGTTCGTGCGCCGCAAGCGCAGAGCCCCATCGCCAAGACCCGCAGGGCGAAGGTAGCGGGGCGGAAAGCTGCGGACACAGAAGCCATTTGCCATAGCTTATATCACTGGCTGCCTCTGATGCCTATGTCGCAGCGCAACGCTCGTGCCTGCCGCTCGCCAGAGGTAGGGGGGGATTTTCGCGCTGTAGTTGAACGCGTGGCGCGGAGGCTTGTCCTCAGCGCGTACGGCACCGCCCCTTAAAACGCACACAAACATCCCCGTCGTTCTGGTGGGCCGTACTAGCACTTCGCGCGAGTCTGCGAGATGGCAGACGAAGTGACGCAGGCGCCGAGAGAATCTACCGAGTCTCGCTCGACCGAAGCGCGCACATTGACGCGCTTTTTGCCTCGGCGCAGGTGCTCTCCCCGCGCGGCACGACCCAGCGCGTCCCGGCCGTACTCAAGCGACGAGGCCATTGCGGATTGCAGGGCCAACGTCATCGCTTCGGCGTTGGCAAATCGATCGCTTGGCTCAAAGGACAACGCACGATCCACCACGCGCGCGAGTGCGGCGTTGAGCCCGGGTCTAAAATCCACGATTGAGGGTCGCTCATGCTGCAGGTACGCGCGAGAGCGCTCATCACGGTCTTCGATGTGCGCGAAGAGCCTGCGACCCGCGAGCACCTCCCAAAGCACAACCCCAAGAGAGTACTGATCCGCACGCGCAGAGTGAGGCCGTCCCGCGAGCACCTCAGGGGCGAGATATCCAAGCTTACCGACCGCAGTTTTACCTGAATTTGCCCTCGCAAACGCGAATGCACGCGCGAGCCCGAAGTCTGCCAAGCGCGCGATTCCGTCGACGCCCACGAGCACATTGGCGGGCGAGACGTCACGATGCAAAATCGCTCCGCGAAGCGCCCCTCGCTGCGATACCGCCTCACCCCGGTGCAGGGCCGAGAGCGCCTCAAGGACATCCAGCGCCAGAACCGTAGCGGCTGCAGGACAGAGCCGCTGCTCGTGCTGGACAAACTGCCGTGCGCTCGGACCGTCGATCCACTCAAGTGCTAAAAACGAGCCATACTTGTCTCTGCCGTGAGAGAGATATCTCACAACTTTGGGATGCGAAATCCCAGCATGAACGCGGCACTCGTCCTCAAACAGCTGCTGCATTTTTTCGCTGTGCGCGAGCGCCGGAAGCACTCGCTTGACCGCGACACTTCGTCCGCTGCTCAGGCACCGAGACCGAAACACATTCGCCATCGCTCCGTTGCCGGCACGTTCGACGACTTCGTAGCCTGTGTTTGAGAGAGTCGCGAGGTTCACGATTCAGGGCACTACTGCATCGTTGGATGTGAGCGCAATTAATCGACGATCCACAAAATCTCTGTGACGGGCAGCAGATTATTTTATCGGTTGACTGACCAGGCAAACAGCAGCGTCGAGGCGTAGTAGATCGGCAGGCCAATCAGTGAGTTTAACAGCTGTGGCCGCACAAATTTTTCGCGCGCAACAAAGAGATCAGAGACATAAAAGAGCAGAGCTCCGAGCGGGACTAACCAGTGTGCACCTTTTGCAAATGCCGCCACCGCCGTGGCGACCATCACGCTGATGGCCGCAGCGTAAAACAAGACCGGGAGTTTCATCGATCGCTCTACGTGGGGCATCAACCAGAGCAGCACTCGGGCGCCGATAAGCCCCAGGACGCCAAACGCGATCGCGAGCGTCTGAGTCATCATGCCGAATTTCATAAACGCGTACGCCAAGACAAGGTGCCCAACGAGAAAGCTCCCGAGGCCTCCCAGAAAAGTTGCGTTGCTCAAAAACATGAGCAGCACATCTCCGACCGCGCAGCACACCAAGGCGCCAAACACCGTACGCCCGTAGTCTGTGGCAAACGCGCCGTTGACCCACGCGGTGGCCAAGAAAGCCACACTCGCAATAGGCTTTAACACCATGCGTGCGGGGACTGATCGAAAGTACTCGGCAGCGACTAAGGCCAGCACAAATACAGCGCAAATGATGGTTGCAATCATGACTTGATACTCTGCTTTGTTCGTTGAGAGGGTTGCTCTTGCTCGTGATCGTGATCGTGATCGTGATCGTGATCGTGATCGTGCGCTTTTGCCTTACCCGCTGGCTTTAACGACACGGTCACCTCTGGCGGCAGCGAGCCCAACGGAACCCCCATCAGCTCCTCCGCCATCTCCTTCAAATCTTGTCGATGTTCATGCGGCATATCGTCCTCTGGAACCTCCACATCCACCGTCAACGTCGTCTTGCCCGTCACGCGATCGAACCGATATTTGAGCGTCACGCGGCGCTCATCTGACCTTGCCTGCTTCACGCCTTCACCACCAGTGTGACTTCATAGCTACCATCGGGACTGCCCTGCTCACGCACCCACTCAAGGTTGCCAAGCTCTTTCGCGCGCTGCTCAAGCGCTTCACGATAGACCTTGTTCAGCGCGGTCTGC
>JANNCG010000102.1:0-4572 GCA_031386385.1 Myxococcales bacterium | reverse complement strand
GATCGTTCGTTCAGTATAAAGCCATGCGAGTGGGCGTTGTCGTGCAGTTGGTGGACCCGCGCAACACATCACGAACGTGTCCAGAGTGTGGGTTTTGCGACGCACTCAATCGTCCCTCGCAGGCTCAGTTTTGTTGCAAGTCGTGTGCGTTCGAGCAGCACGCCGACGTGGTGGCTGCTCGCAACATCGCTCATCTCGCACGTAGGGCCGCTGTCAATCGGCCTATGGTTTCGCACGCTGACGTTGGGAATACCGAGACTCAAAATCGGGTACCTCGACTGAGTGTGGAAACAAGCTCCCGACTTTAGTCGGGAGTCGTTGACAGTCTAATAACAGCTGCCGAGATACGCAACCGGACTGTGGCGTCGTGCCGGACGGCCATGTCGATACGCCGAATGCTGACACAATCGCTCGTGCGGATGCCCGTCCCGATGTCGGTGGAGACTCATCGTTGTCGTGCAGTGCGATTCGGGATACGCCCGAACGGTGGCAGCGCTTTCCGTTTTTGTGCGATTGTGACCTCTGGCGCGCGAATGAGCCTTCGCAGATCGCTCCGATGGTTTGGCGGGACTGTGACGATGTGGTGGGTGGTCGAGAGCTCGTCGTTGATTGGGGTGCAGCGCCCTCCAGACGTTTTCGATTCGAATCGTGGGTGCGACCGGAAGGCGTTTGGACGGCGCTCTTTCAGGAGAATCGGTTAGATAACCGACGTCGAATTCTCGTCGGTCCAATCGACGGTGTCTCTACCCTCGCATTTGAGTCGTCGTCCAACGTCCTCGATCGGTGTTCTTTCTTGAGGAATACCTGGGCAGAGAACACTCTAGGGCTCGAGATTTTGGTGGAGTTGCCTCTGGATCGAATACAAACGTTTTTGGTTGCAGGCCCGCCACGCAACGATCCAACTTGGAGTGAGATTGCGCTCGATTTAAGCGCACCCGAATACCAGCGTACGGTATGGCCCTACTTCGCGCTCGCGGGCCGTGAATTCGCGACGACTTTGGGACTTAGCGTCGATCGTTCGTCCGTCGCAACTCGCAGTTTTCGCTCGCTAGCGGACGGCCGTGCACTTGGCGGAGAGACTTGCTGCGTTCAACTCGCTGGCGACGAGACTTGGTTTCTCACCACCGACGCCACTGAAGCTGGGACTCTCTGGAGCATCCAAGGCGAGCAGGCACCACGCCGGATGTACGGTCCGACTCCGCGTGTCTCGCTCTCGTATTTTCTTTCTGGAGACCACGTTGTCGTGTTCGAAACGTTGCTTAGCGATCGAGGGACTGGACCTCTCATCATCAAGGTCGGACCGCGAACCACAGATCCTGCGCAGTTCGCAGTGCACAGAATGTTCACGCTGCCAGCCACTTTAGCACTCAATTTTCACGGTTTGCAATACGGCGACGGATGGTTGCTTTTCGCTACGTATCGCGCAGACGTCGTCGGCGAAGGTGTTGTGGCGCTACGCCTGTCGGATGGTTCGTACTACAACCAGCCAGCAACTGCGACGTGGCGAGGATTTGGACCGCAGTTTATCACCAGCACCGAGATCGGAGTCGGTTGGTCGACGAACGGCAACTGGACCGTGCGAAGACTCCCCCTCGCCTCGCTTGGTCCGTTGAATCCGCCACAGTTCTGACTTGGCACCAAGCACCGGACGCCGACGCGACGCGCCGAAAAAACTACGCTAACGCTTTGCTGCTCTCGCAAGCGCGCGCTTTTTCGGCGGTGTTTTCGTAGTTTTCGAACGCGGGCTTTTTGCGATCGTCAACGGAGCTTTTTTCGGCGCGGCGATCCAGCGCTTGAGGGCGGTCAGGTCGTTGGCCAATACCGCGTCTTCGAGCACTTCAATCCCGCGTTTTCGCACGCGAGTGAGAATCCGCCTCTGCTCGTCCGTCGTCAAGTCGCGCCCGATGCGACGCTCCGCGAGACGCACGAGACCTTCTTGGCGACCTTCTTGGCGACCTTCTTGGCGACCTTCTTGGCGACCTTCTTGGCGCGCTTCGACGCGGTCCTGTTTGCGAATGTCGCTGAAGTAAAGCACTGTCTTTTTGATCTCTTCCATCAGTCTTCGACGTCCCTTCGTTTGTGTCGATCCTTCCATTAGCGGAGGCAAGTTTAGATCAACAATCCACTGCCCGGCAACTTCTGCCTCCCAGGAGTCCGCCGAAAACTTACGCAACTCTTCGAGCGCTTCGGCGAGCCTCTCATCGGCACCGAGCAGTCTAAGCAACAACGTGTCATCCACAGCTTCGAGCTGATCGATCACGATGAGGTGACAGCGAAGTGAGTGTTTCAGCGTGTAAAATCCCGCACGTTGCTGCAGCGGCATCGGCATCCGAACGGCTAAAAATGATTGCATCGCCTTCGTGGGTTTCGTCGCACAAATGAGCCAAAGTGCGGGGGCGCGCGATTGGATTGGCGCATTGGAATCGATTGAATCTAGCGCACGTAGTGCTCTTTTTTTGACCAGCGGCAAGAGTTTGTTCTGTTTGCGCTCCGATGCTGCGAGTCGTTCTTCTTGCAGGTAGTGGGCGGCCTGCTTGGTCATGCACTCAAGTACATCCAGTTCGCTTGGGGCGTCGTGAAAGAGCTCAACTAGCACAGGCTGATTCATGATCGTCGCGAGCAACCCAGCGGGTCGAAGTGATTCGGCGGCGTCTGCGTTGGGAGTAAAGGCCAGATCCAAGCGCTTCACCGTCGAGCGCACTTCGCGCTCGGTCTCAACGTGTCCACTTCGACGTAAAACGCAGAGAAGAACGTTCTTGCCGAACTGGTCAAACGTGGGCGCGTGCTTCGTCCGCCGCGCAGAGCCCCCACGTGATTTAGATTTTTTTGGCTGTCGCGAGTCCACCATCACCAACGCTCTGCCTACGACACCCGTGGCGAAAATGCACATGTGCAGACGACTGCACAGGACATAGACTGACGCTCAATCGAGCGCGTGTTTTATGCCGGAGTTAACTTGAAACCGCGAGACCCTGATTTTACCTCGCAATTTCACCCTGCAAATTCACTCGCGAATCGTCCACGTGTTTTGCCTGCACGCGCGAGTCCAGGCGCCTGCACGTGGCGAAGGCGACTCCAACACGACAGCGCGAAACCCCACATTGCTCGCAGCTACTTCTTCGCCATCGCTTCAAGCTGCTCGACGGTAATCCGCACCGTGACATGCTCACCCGACACATCGTAGTGCAATCGAGTGAGTCCGAGCGTCCGCAGCCCCTCGCGAAGCTGCTGAGTCAGCTCACTGATGCGCTTGTCATGCTTGCGCTGCTCCGGAGTTCGCTTCGCTTTGCGGGTGGCGTCCTTTAGTTTTTTCGTCGCCTTAGCGATGTCCCGCGTCGCGGCCTCTTTCACGCGCTTGGTGCCGACTAACTCATTGTTCTCAGTGAGCTCAGCGGCGGTGTCACGGGCGGCTGTGGCGTCGGTGTATGCCACAAGCGCAAACGCCTTCTCTTTGCCAAGCTTCAGCGCGTTGGTGCGCGAGAGGCCATCAACCACTTTAATCAGCTTAAACGCAGTCGATCGACTCATGAGCTTTTGCGCTTTTAAGAACTCCTCAAAGCTCGTGTGCCCGTCGGTATCGAAGAGCTTGCGTTTGAGAATCTCGCGCAGCGCTTCGCCGATGTCATAAAACGCTTCGACCACTTCATCCATTCGTCGGCGAATCAACGCGACGAGCTCAACGAGCCGCTTTTTTTTCGCGCGGTCGGCCTTCACTTTGGCAGCACGCGCGGTCCTGAAGAGCGCTTGTAGCTTGTGCAGTGTGGTGTCGGATTTGGAGGTGGGTGCAGTTGGGAGTTTAGCTTTTTTCGCCTTCATTTTGGCGAAGAGGCTAACATTGAGAAACCCGATTGGTGAGCGAATTTGCATCCCCAGAGGGCAATTGCGCTGGGCTAGCCGCGCGGCGTACGGACCGGAGCCGGGCGGCGATGAGCTCGCGTACGAGGCGTGGTGGTGCTGTGAAGCGAGGCGACGGAGAATCCGAACCAATCATCCGCTGCGGCACCTTCGAAAACCCGCGCGGCAGCCATCGAAATGCCGATCATAGTTCCGTAGAACACGCTTGCGGTTCCCGCGCTCAAACGGCCTCCCGGCGAAGCTCGGTTCGCACCCACTGCGACATCATCAAATCCATCTCGGTTCAGGTCGCCGACGCCCGCGACCGCGTTGCCGAAAAAATCGCTCGCGTTGATTCCTTCGAGCACTCGCGCAGGAGCCACTTGCAGACCAGCCATCCCGCCATGAAACACGTTCGCAGCGCCCGCGCTGATCCGTTGACCCGTTCGTTCGACCCACCGCCCCCTCGATGTCGCTAGATGTCGTTAAGCGTGCAAAAAGTGGCCGATTCTCTCAGCCGCCAGGAACGTTGTACGGACAACGCCATGCGAGGCTCATCCCGCGCAACACCGGCGATGCAACGGGATTTGGGTTCGTGTTAAACGTCACAGTCACCCGAGCAAACCGTCGCGCTGTCGCTGGGGGCATCGCTGCTCGCAGTCGTGCTGCTGCATCGACTGGCGACATATCGCCCGGCGCACGCGCAAGCGGCACAGCGACGGCCCCTGCCAACGCAAC
>JANNCG010000100.1:0-10656 GCA_031386385.1 Myxococcales bacterium | reverse complement strand
GCCAGTCGAAGAATCCCTTGAAAGTGAGCGAGATTCGCTCCTCGGTGTGACTGAGTACTTAAGCGATGCCGTGGATCGTTTGGCGATTCCACGACGGTTGATGGATCGTATGCGCTCGATGCTCGCGCTTCAAAGGCGTTTTCGGACTGGCAAAGTGACCTCCCTGACCCGCCGCGATTTTTATCCCGAAGCGCTGCTAGTGCACCAACTCGAGACGGCTGCCCGCGAGGCGCATCGTTCTGCCAATCAGATCGTCCCTGTTGCGACCGAACCTGTTGAAGTAGCTGAACTTTCTTCGACTAGTTAATCTATTAGTTGAAGGTGCTCTTCACAGTTCACATGGGGATACTGGGGATGCTCTTAAGTCTACAAGTAGATGATTAGATATTCATATCTAACTATCTGATACTATAGTATTTTTTAGAACTATAAGTGATCGTCCAGCAAGATCGATGCGATCGCGGATTGCGGCCGTGGTTTCATACGGGACATCTCCGCTGACCGTGTTCACGACCTGATGCCACTCAATGGCTGCGGCCTCTCGTGGCAACAAGAACTGCTGGGGCTGATCTTCGGGGTTGAAGAGGATCAACGCAGCGGGTCGGTGAGGATGCTCGCCAAACACTAACAGGGCAAGGGTAAGCGTTGTTGACTCGGTCCAGCCGGGAGCGGTCAGCGGGTGGCCGCGTTGGTCAAACCATAAGGCCTCCGGGTTGGGACTCTCAGCGCCTCGAAGAAAAGTGCTTCGTGTGGGCCACGACAGCTCTGTGCGAAGTTTTTGAATCGCGATGACAAAGTTGTACAGCCCCGCGTGCTCTTGCGAGAGGTTCCAGTCGACGTAGGCAACGGAGTTGTCTTGGCAGTAGGCGTTGTTGTTGCCATCTTGCGTCCGCAAAAATTCATCCCCGTGGGACAACATCGGAACCCCCATCGACAGCAACAAACTCGCGAGCAAATTGCGTGCAGATTTCAGCCGTGCGTCGTTGATCGTGATGTCGTCCGAGTGCCCTTCAAATCCATGCGAATCGCTCTGCTCATGATCCGAGCCGTCGCGATTGTTCTCTCCGTTTGCTTCGTTGTGTTTGCGTTGATACGACAGCAGATCGCAGAGCGTAAAGCCGTCATGACACGTGACGAAGTTAATGCTCGCAGTCGGAGGCCTCGCGATCGGCGCGAAGACATCACTTGAACCGGTGAAGCGTGAAGCGAGCGACGCTCTTGAGCCGCGCGCGCGCGTGAGCCAATAGCGACGAAGGGCGTCACGATATGTGCCATTCCACTCGCGAAATGGATGCGGAAACGCTCCTAGCTGATAGCCATTTCGTCCCACATCCCACGGCTCGGCGATGAGCTTGCAGTGAGCTAGCACCGGATCGTTGCGCAACATGCTAAGCAAGTTGGCAGACGCTTCGAATTCTCCTGAGCGTCCTCGCGCAAGCGTTGGAGCTAGATCAAACCGAAAACCATCCACATGGTACTCACGGACCCAGTGGTGCAGTGAGTCCACCACGAGTCTGAGGGCCGCAGGCTTGGATAAATCGAGCGAGTTTCCGGTGCCAGTAAAGTCCTCGTAAAGTGACAAATCCGAGGGATTTAAGCGATAGAATCCTGCGTTATCAACGCCCTTCAGGCAGATGGTTGGACCCCGATGGTTGCCCTCGACGGTGTGGTTGTAGACCACATCAACAATAACCTCAAGCTCCGCACGGTGAAGCGCGCGCACCATCGATTTAAACTCGTCTACCTGCGTCCCATATCGGCGATCACCGCTCGCATAACGGCCGGCGGGGGCGAAAAATCCGACCGTCGAATAGCCCCAATAATTGTGTGCTCCTCGCTCTTGCAGCGTAGGTTCGTCGGCCATTTCATGCACGGGCAATAGCTCTACTGCCGTGACTCCCATCGCTTTGAGGTGCTCAATCAGCGCGGAATCTATGAGTCCTTCGTACGTCCCTCGCGCGCGAGGATCCAGCTTCGGGTGGCGCATGGTCATGCCCCGAACGTGGCACTCATAAATGATCGTCTCAGACCACGGTGTGCGTGGTGGCCGGTCATTGTCCCAATCAAACTGATGATCCACGACAATGCACTTTGGCGCACCCTCAACGCTCAAATCTGTCCATGTGGGCTCGTGAGTGATCGCGTCTGCGTAGGGATCGACCAACAGAATGTTGCTATTGAATCGATGACCGTGCGCGGGATCGTTGGGGCCGTGCACAAAGTAGCCGTACAGCTGCCCTCCGTGAATCTTCTCAACGAAAGTGAAGAAGACTCCGTCTGGTCCGCGGGTCAGCGTGATCTTGCGCGCGGGTTTGTGTCGTGAATCATCAAACAAGCACAACTCGACGCGCGTTGCGTTGCGTGATTGCAGGGCGAACAGGCAGCCTTCGGGCGAAAGTGTCGCGCCTAGTTTCACTCGCGTGTCTGCATGGAGACCGCGAGAGTGGGACACGCTCATCGACGGGGATAGAGCAAATCGCCGCGAAAGGAGAAGCCAATCGCGAAGTACGGAATCCCTGCGGCGATGTAGTCGGCGCCGCTCTGATTTGGGTTCACAAGCAGTTCAGTCGGCCCCGCACCACCCAAGCGGTATCGATGCGCCAGCCACCACTGCACGCTGATAAACAGCGTTGGAGCGTTAAATCGGCTGTGGGCTGCTTCGCTGAAATTGTAAGCGAAGATCGGCCCCAGCCGATGCATGGCCCCGTTGGGTTCTGCATATTCTAGGCACTGACTCGCCATCATTCCGGTGCCCATGCGACCTGGAGCGCATACGTCGCCTGAGTTGAAGTCGGTCTGTTGAAAAAACGCTTGTGTGTATGAGTGACGAAGTCCCACCGTGAGTCCCGCGCCCTCTGGCGAGAACAAAATGTCTGAGTCGATGTGCGTTGCCCAGCCTCGCGCAGGAATCAAAAGATCGTAATAAATATCGTACCAAACACGGTCGCCACGCCGGTCCGCGACGTTTGTTCCCGCGACGGCAGGATCGGCAGCGGCTGTCGCCCCATCAGGAACACGCGTGTTCATGGCGTAGTAAAAAAGCTTCGCGTTTGACCGCAGCACGATTGAGCCTGCGAGGCGCAGTTGAAAGAGAGCGCCAAAGGTCAGTTGATGACCCGTGGTGGCATACGTCCACTTATTGGGTGTCCCCAAATCTTGGTTGCGATCGCTCGCGCGAGCCTGCGGCGAGTTCCACGATTGGATCGTGTCAAAGGTGCCGTACTGCGCAATGTACTCATATCCTGCGGACAGGTTGAGAATCGCCAAGGGCTGAAACTCCGCAATCGCGCCGGTTCGAATCCACGCCGGTGTGACAGCAACGGTTGGGGTGATGGCAACGTATGCTTCACGAAAAAGAGTGTCCACGCTTTGGTGAATTCGTGAGCGGTACGAAGCGCGTGCGTCCAAGAAAAATCCAAGCGGATTGAGCCGAAACGCTGAGAAGAACCGATAGGCCCAATAGCTCCTGCGGACCACTTCGTTGTCGGGGCTGGTCACAACTCGTGGCAAGGGTCCTGTCTCAACAGGAGCCCCCGTTGTGGTCGCAGGCGTTGCCTGTGGCGCTGTACTCGAATCAGTGGGTGCCGCGCCATTGGCGCTCTGTGCGCTCGCTGCTGTTGAAGCGAGCAATAGCGAGGCGGACAAGCCCACTGCGGTGCAGAGACTACCCAGTCGGACTGAGCGTACAGATTGTGATTGTGAGCGAAAATCGGTGTGCGTTAAACGTCCCATCGGTGGCGTGGACGGTAACTGAATTGTCCTCACTTCGCAGTCTTGAAATGCAGGATCTCAGCAAGTTGGGTGGTCTATCCCGTTGGGACGAGTAGCCCGTGAGCGGTCACGGCCTCAGCCTCAGTGACAGAATAGGCGGCAAAGACGAGCGAATCGAGCTGCTGCTGGACGGCCAAAAACCTCCCGTAGCACTCTTTGACTGATGCAAGGGCGGTGTCGTACTGCCGACGTTCGCTGGGTTTTTTCAACGATTTAGCGAACGCCAACGAGCCCGTGATCCCCTCTCGGGAGGGGGCAAATGCCGTCTTTGGAGCGACTCCGAAGGCGGTGATCAGCTGGTGACGCTCGAGCTGAAGGCGTTCGGCTTGAAGCGCCAGGATGCTCAGGGGTTTGAGCGCTTCGGGGTGCGTGGCAAACCCAGGCGGTGCTGGGAGGGCTCGCAGGTGGCTCAGTTTCATCTGCGGAAAAATCTGCTGCTGACCGTCACGTTGGTGCTGTAGGTGCCAGGCGCGAAGCAGTGTGCTGTTGAGCAACGCGCACAACAACGCAGGGTCTTGGTGAAAGCCCGCGAGGAGCGAGTTGCGAAAGGCGTGTGGTGGGTGATGAATGGCCGCGATGGGGAAGCGTGCCGTTTGACGAATGATCACCGGAATTGACTGAAAAAACTCAGCTGGTTTCAGATTGGCTCGGTGCCTGCGGAGCTCGTTTAAATCCATTCGAAGCGCCATCGTGGGCGCACGGCAAAAGAAGGCGTCAATGTCTTTGCCTTCGCGCAGCGGGATGACTGGAAAAGTTCGGTCTGCGCCCTCTCGAAGGGGCCAGTCGGTGAAGAGCTGTTCGGCGATGGTTCCTGCGGACTGAAAGCCACCTTCGCGAAACGTGCTCTCTTCAAAGCACGCATACTCTTGCAGACGCGTGATCAGGCCCTGCGCAAGTGGAACGCGGTTGTGTTTTGGCCGCAAAACCCACGGCGCTGTGGACGCCATCGACTCGGATTTATCCTGTGTTCGACGGGTGGCACACAACAGCAATGTCGGCTCTGTTACCCCAGCAAACTGCGCAAACCCGAGTTCTTCTAACGGTTCGTCAATCACGCAGCGCTCTTGCAGCGCACCACGGACAAACCGATACCCATTAAGATCGACGACCTGCAGTGGAACCAAGAGCGACAGACGTCCCCCAGGCGCCAAGAGCTGTCCTGCGCGCTCAATAAACATCCCGTGTGACGTCGGAAATCCCGCAAAAGACTTAAACTGCCTGCGATACATCACTCGCGCATCGTCCGGCAATTTCGCACTCTGTCGCCCTGCGTACGCCACCCAAGGGGGGTTGCCAATCACCGCGTCAAAGGGCGCAAATCGAGTGAGCGCCGCTTCGTCCAGCGCATCGGCGAGCACCACGCGTTTGCACCAACCGTCCATCTCAGGCACGCTCGTTGTGCGAGAGCGCATCGCAAGAGTGAACCGAGCCAGCCAGACGGCAAACGGATCCGTGTCCATGCCATACAAACGATCGGGTGTGGTAAAAGCCAGCGCTGCGGCCAAAATCGCAGCCGCTCCGCACGCCGGATCGATCACCGTTGCCGCGGTCTTGTCCTTGAGTGCTCTTGCCGCGACCTCTTGCGCGAGGGCGTCGGGAGTATAATAACTTCCACGCTTTTTTTTCTCTGTTCGGCGGAGGGATTGCAGCAGCGACTCGTAGAGTGGACCGAGCTGCACAAGCGTCAGGGGGCTCAGCGGCGCTGGGACCTTCGGGATCCAACGTGCAATCACACTGGGCGCCAAATGACTCACAATTTGCATAGCGTCCGCGAGCGAATGCCCCTGAGCGCACGCGCAGTGAACACAGGCCGAGAACAGTGTCTGGGTGATGGCTACATCTGATTCGGCCACGATGGCTCTGCTTTCTGGCGAATGGCCAAACTTCCCCTTTCGGGGAGTCTGGACTACGACAACGGTCGGCGGTGGTCTACAATTGATTGACTATGACCCCCGTCAAGCTCGGGCTCCGCGCACGGCTCATGCGCTCAATGAACCCACCGCGAAAGTTACGGTTCACGCGCGAAGGAAAATTCTTTACGTTTGTGACCTTCGGTGTGGGCGTTGCCGCGATCAATACGGCAAACAATCTGCTGTATCTGGTGCTTGGACTTTTGCTCTCGATCATCATTTTGTCCGGTGTTTTGTCTGAGATTGCGCTTCGTGGGCTGGTCTTTCGTCGGCGCCTTCCTCGGCGCGCGTATGCCGGCTCAGCGCTCTTGGTCGAGATTGAAGTGCAAAACATCAAGAAGTGGGCGCCGAGCTACTCTGTGGAGGTCGAGGACCGAATCGAGGGAAGGGTCACGGACAAGCGCTGCTATTTTTTGAAGGTTAGCGCAGGGGCCAAGCAAACGGCGACTTACCGCCGGGTGGCTCCACTGCGTGGAAAAGAGCAGTATGTGGGGCTTCGGGTGGCCACGCGGTTTCCGTTCGGGTTGTTTGAAAAGTGGCGCGAGATCCCATTGGTGAGCGAGCATGTGGTGTATCCCGGGCTTCTGCCAGCGCCAGAGCTGCAGCGGTTAAACGCTACCGAGCGCGGTGAACACGTCACTCGTCGCGAGCGTGGCAGGGGCGATGTCGACTCGCTTCGTGAGCTGCGAGATGGCGAGCCTGTGCGTGATGTGGACTGGAAAAAGACAGCATCTCGTGGAGAAGTAGTGGCTCGCGAGCGCGTGCGCGAGGGCTCGCGTGTGGTCAAACTTGACGTTCGAAATGGTGAGGCCGAGAGAGCAAAACAAGGATTCGAACAGACCTTCGAAGATGAGCTGAGGCGCATTTCGTGGCGCGCGACACGGGCCCTTCAGCGCGGCGTTGCAGTGGAGCTTCGAGTCCAGGACAACGGCCACGGGCATCCGTCGGTGTTGCGGCTAAACCCCAGTGGTGATGCGACCGATCGTGGACTGCGGTTTCTCGCATTGCTGCCTCCGACCCCCGCGATGGTGCCCTCACCAACAACTGGCAAACAGAGCAACACCAAGGCTCCGTTGGTCGCCAAGGATGACCTCTCTACGAAGGCGCTCGTTGCGCCACAACCGGCGAAATAGAGATCAAAATGCGTTTTGCAAGAGTTCACAAGGTCTCTGTTTATATGGTCGCAATCCTCGGCCTGTTTGCGTTGGGCAGCGGAGGGATGCTCGAAGGGCCCATCGGCGCGCTCGTCGCCGCTGGGGTCATCGCGAGCTGGTGGGCCGAGGGACCGATTCTCGAGAATCGTCTCTACGCACGCGCACAGACGGGTTTGTTGCTTGCCGTGTTTGTGTTGCAGATCGCACGTGCGACGCTTGGGGGCCATGGATTGCTTGACGCTGCGGTTGAATTTGCTGCGCTGTTGCAGGTGTCTCGGTTGTCCTTTCGGCGCACTGCCGGAGAGTACCAACAGAGCACCGCGCTGGCGCTCGCTCACCTGATTGCGGCGACGGTGCTGGGTGCGGGGCTCTCTTACGCGGTCTGTTTTATCGGTTTTGTGGTGACCCTTCCATGGGCGCTCACCCTGGGTCATCTTCGGAGAGAAATTGAAGGAAACTACCTCGCCGATGCGCGCGCAGGCCGTGCCGGTGTACCCATTGATGTGGCGAGAATTTTGCGATCGCGACGCGTTGTGGGCTCTGGGCTGCTTGTGGGCAGTTCTCTGTTGAGCATTCCGATTTTTGCGATCACGGCGTTTTTGTTTGTGCTCTTTCCACGGATTGGGTTTGGCGTATTTTCGCTTCGACAGTCGCGCGGTACGCCCACTGCCGGGCTCGGCGATGAGGTCGACTTGAGCGGACATGGGACCATCCGTGACGATCCCACAATCGTGCTTCGTGTCGAGCCGCCAGACATGGGAGACAACCCTCCTGCGACGCGCACGTTTCGCCTCAGAGGCGCGGCGTTTGACGTGTACGACGGCCGCACGTGGTCGCGTCGCTCTCTGCCGCGCACGATGGTCGCCAGAGACATGGAGCGCTATGAACTGTACACCCGCCGCACAACGGTTCGAGGCGAGCTGCGTGCGTATCGACTGACGCTTGATTCGTTGGATCCTCCCGTGGTGCTCATTCCGCCGGGGACAGTTCGGCTTAGAATTGATCCTCGATTAGAAGCCGGCTTGCGACGCTACACCGATGTCACGCGGGACGTTGCGAATGAGCTTCGGTATACCTCGCAAGACGATTTGGGCTTGGTTTATACCGCGTATGTTCCCGCTCCGATCCTCGATGATTTGGGACATTTTACCGCAGATCGAACACCCCTTGATAGCACCGCAAGTGCGCGGTATTTGCAGTTGCCGCCTATCTCTGCTCAGTTCACTCAGCTCGCGCATCAGCTCACGGACGCCGCGCGAACACCGAGGCAGAAGGCTGACGCGGTCGAGCGCTATCTTCGTGCGTTTCGATACACGCTGACCATTGAGAGCGGCACGGCAGAACGCCCACTCGAAGACTTTTTGTTTCGAACACACGCGGGGCACTGTGAGTACTTTTCTACGGCGATGGCTATTTTGCTGCGCTCCGTCGGGGTTCACACTCGCAACGTGACCGGATTTTTAGGCGGGACTTACAACCACTTCGGTCGCTTCTACGCGATTCGCCAGGGGGATGCTCACTCTTGGGTCGAGGTGTATGATCCCGCAGTGGGGTGGCTCACGTTTGACCCCACGCCCCCGTCGAGAGAGCCGATTGTCGCTCGTACTGGATTGCTCGCAGAGCTCGACGCAATGATTGAGGCTTTTCGTGCTCGGTGGCGCCACTACGTCGTGGGCTTCGATTTGAGCACACAGTTGCGCTTATTTCAGGGTGCATTTCGTATGATGGAATGGACTCCAGAGGGCGGTTGGGGCCGCGGCAGAAACCGCCAGGCACAGCGCGGAGTTGCGCAAGACAACAGCCCAAAGCGACAGCCTGTGCGCAACGTCTTGGTAGGGTTGGGTTGTGTGGCGCTTATCGCGGGCGTGTGGTGGTTGAATCGGCGCTCGAAAACTGGTGCTACCCCACACGAACGGACGGTTCGTACCGCGATCGCGCTAGCAAAAGCGCTTGATCAAATGCTGCTGAATCACGGACATCCACGCAACCCATCGCGCTCACCTTTGGCGCACGCGAGAGAGCTGCTGCAAAAAAATGTGGCGCTTGGGACGCTGGCTGAAAAAGTCGCGATGCGCTGGGCCGAGGCTCGTTATGGACAGAATCCATTAAGTCCTGAAGAGTTGTCGCGTCTGAAAAAATCGATGAAAGATTTTGTCTCTCAAGGGCCGTGAACCATTGAAATTTGCTGTAGCATCGTCGCTGACGTGCGCCTTCACCAAGACAGAATAAAGTGTCACGCGGCAGCTCTGTCGCTTGCGCTCACGATCGTCGCAACGGAGGCGTGGGCGCAAACTCCTCTCAGCGCGCAGCTCCCTGCGGAGGTGCGGTCAGAGCTGTCTACAGCGCATTTTCGCACGGGCATGCGCTACTTTGACGCGGGTCGTTTCGCCGAAGCCGCTGTTGAGTTTGAGCGGGTCTACGAGTTTTCTGCGCAATCTGAGATTCTCTACAACATCGCGCGGGCGCACGAGGGGGCGCGCAACTATCGCCGCTCAGTTGAGAGCTACGAACGCGTGTTAACGGCCGCCCCAGAGGGAATCGATCTAGCGCTGATTCGTCAGGACATTGAGCGACTGCGTCCGCTGATCACCCAACCCTCGGTGACTCCGACGGTGAACTCTGGTTGCGCGGACATCTCAATCGGCAACACGTCTGTGGTCGTTCAAGGCAACCCTTCCGCATCGCCGCCGCCGCCCCTTTTGCAGCTTCGAACACGACGTGTCTTTGAGCGCTCAGCTCTTCACGAAGTTGGACCATGGCTGGTGTTGGCTGTTGGTGTTGGGTTAGGCAGTGCTGCGCTCTGGCAGGGATTGGCTGCGATCGAACACACCGCGATGATTGATCGTGCCAATCGTGGCCAAACTCCGTGGACTATTGCAGTGGATCAGTCGTTTGCGAGCGTTGGTCTTGAGTCGGCCCTCTCGATCGGGCTCGCAGCTGTCGCGGGTGTGTCATTGGTCGGTGGTTCGGTATGGTTGGGTGCTCGAGGCCGTGGTCAAGCCCGCGATATCGTCGTCTCTGCGCGCTCAACTGGGACAACAACAACGCTTGTGGTTGGAGGCGTATTTTGAACAAAAATCACCGTGGCGCGCTCCTTCAGACACTGTATTTGTCCGCCATTTTTGCAGCATTTTCTCTCGTAGACTGCGCAAGTCCTGCGCTCGATCGTGCGGGCGTGATTCGCTGCGGGACGGATCGTATGGGAGGGGGATGTCCGCCAGCATGGAGCTGTCGATTTGGTCGCTGTTGTCCGCCCGGAAGCACCACGCAGACATGTCCCCTCAATGTTGAGACAGACGGAAGCGTGAAGTGCTCGGCGCAGCGCGAGTGTCCAACGGGGTTGTCCTGTCGGTTTGATCGCTGCTGTCCCGCAGAAGGTGGGACGGGATTGTGCAGCGGTCAACGAGTTGGCGCGCCCTGCGATTCGCCGACCTCGTGTGGCGCTGACTTGGCGTGTTTTCGCGAGTCGCCACGGGTGCCTTTTCGTGCACTTGGTGGCTACTGCGTGCGACCACGTGGGTGCAATCCTGCGGAGATAAACGCATGCGGAGATGGCAACGTCTGCGTGAACGGCGACTGTTTTGCCCGGTGTATTGTGCCGCCCAATGCCGAGGCCACCATGATGCCTGTGCCTTGCCGCAACGATAGATTTAGCGCTGGCTATTCGTGCCGACGGATTAGCTTCGACATCGCGTCGACGGATGGCGTGTGTATCCCTGACTGTCGAGGGATGGTGGATGGGATGTCCGCTTGTGGGCCAAACACCCGCTGTGACGTCGCGTCTGGCGACTGCACCAATCAGTGTGACAATGCGATGCAGT
>JANNCG010000076.1:0-2732 GCA_031386385.1 Myxococcales bacterium | reverse complement strand
TTGCCTGAGGCACTATCGATGCTGCGATTTTTCAGCGATTCACTCCGCAAGCGTGGGACGATGCGGGGGTTGTCATACAGGCTGCTACTCGATCCGTAGACACTGAGTGTCCACGCCGTAGACGTTTTAGTGTCCACGGCGAAGACACTGAGTGTCTACGAACGCCACTTACGTCATCCCTTACTTCTTGCTTGGCTCTGCTTGCTCATCGCCGTCTTGCTCAGGCTTTCTGCGACGCAAGATCGACACAATCAAACCCACCGCGAGCAACACGTTAAACCCTATAGTCCCCGCGAGCACCGCCCGCAAAGTGGGGGCACTCCCGCGGGCAACCGCGATGGGCCCCACATAACTCAGACGCGTTTCGGCGTGCGTGGTGGGCGGTGGACGCGAAATGGCGACCACTGTGACATCCTCGGGACGCATCCCGACCACAGAGCCCGCGACAAGTCTTTTGAGCGCAGACTCTTCGTACGGAGCATGCGCACCCACATACCTGAGCAATACGCTCGCAGTGGGCCGCAGCGCCTCACGGTCATCAAGCGGTCGATCTTCTGCCGACGGGAGCGACACATGCACTCGCGCATCAAGCACCCCATCAATGGACTCAATCGTACGCGCAAGCTCGCCGCTGATTGACTGCGCCGAACGAGCACGCTCTTCGCTCGCGCTCTGCACCAAGGATGGCTGCCCATACGACTCAGCAAAGCCCGGCTCTTCTCGCTGCGGAAGCCCGTGCGACTGCAGTACGGTCACACTTCGCGCCACCTCATCGGGGCCAACGACCACACGAAACTGCGTGGGCCCTGTGCCCGTTGACTCGTCCGTCTCTTTGCGCGCGGCCACGCCCGCTTGATCAAGCGCCGCGATCGCACGGTTGGCCTCTCGCTCGGGCACTCCCTGAAGCACCGGAACATCCGCGCAGCCGACCACAACGCTCGCAGCCACTGCACACAACGAGAGCCAGCCCCTCGTCGCTCTCATTGAACTGAAAATCCCCACGCAAAGCCCACCCGTGGTCCACCGAACGCGCGCCAGCGCAAACTGCGAACAACGCCCATGACACAACCCTTGAAGCCCGCAGAGCCGTTGGCGATGGTCACGCCGATGGCCTGTCCGGTTCCGCCTACTGCGATGCGCAAGCGAACGTCGCCTGGAGCGCCTTGTGCGGCGCAGCTCGCGAAGCGCCCCAGTGAAGAGTTCAGAGGCCCGACGATCTCTCGATCTTGAAGGGTACCGCCACCAGGGCCGCTACCACCGGCGAAGTTAAAATCAATAGGTTGCGACATCGCAGACTCATACGAAGTGAATCCGCCACCGCCACCACCACCACCACCACCGCGATTGCGTCGCACCTCATCGGGCGGAGGAGGAGGAAGCACCTCAAGCGCACCACCGACCGCGCGCGCGTTCGGCCTGGGAATATCCAGCTCAGCCTGTCGGCGAGAGGCAGACCCCGGGCCGAGTGTCTTCCAGTAGACACCAAACAAAATTCCCACCGCGGCGACCGTTGCGACCCCTACAAGGACCTTCGCGCGCGCGTTGACCGTGTCCTCGGCGATCGCGCTCTTGACCTCGTGCTCGTGCTGCTGCCGGTTGCGCTTCTCACGCGATTGCTCAGCAAATTCTTTGTACTGTGGCCAGTCCGTGAGTTTTTTGCGATCGGACGTGTCCATGTTGAACACGATGTCGTTGTCACGCACTTCATCGCCGATGATCGCTTGGATGAGCTCGCGCGCTGTCAGCGGGCCGTGGTCAAGCCCGTTGCGAACGAACATCCATCGAGGTGCGTCGTTTGCGATCGCCTGGTCGACGAGCCCTTTAATCGACGCCTGCCCACTGGGCATGCTTGGGCTGCTCGGAGCCATCGCAACCATACTCGGACGCGCGCCCTCAAACGGGACGATCCCCATCGCCGATGGACGACCGGCAGTGCTGACATACTGCATGTCAATATCCATGTGAATTTGCAAGACAGACTCGCGCACAGGCTCGACATCTACCGCGATCATAAAGTCAGGATCGTTGGTCGGCGGTGGGACGGCGATCAAGAGTGCGCTGTCTTGCGGCGCTGCCACCAACGCAGCGAGCGCGGCCTTCATGGAGGTCAGTGACTTAAATCGATCATCGGGCGACTCGGCCGTCGAGTTTTCGATGATCACATCAAAGGTGATGGGCAAGCTCGGAACAAGCTCAGTCGCGGACAACGTTGGATCGAAGTTTTTGCCCGTGCAGAGCGTGAAAAAAAGCGCACCGAGCGCGTAGATATCACTCCGCGTGGTGGCCCCAACGCCCCGCCGAATCTCTGGCGCCAAAAACGCATCAGGGATCTCTTTGCTCGCCACCAACAGCGGGCCAAGCCCCAGACCCGCTAGTCGGCCTTTCATCTCATCGGTGACCCGCACCGTCACTGGGGCGATCGCTCCGTGTGCGAGGTTTTGCGCGTGCGCCGCCACCATCGCGTCCATCAACGGAGCGACAATCGCATGCGCCTCAGCGAGGGTCAGCGGTTGTCCTCCACGTTCGTTGAGCAAATCCAGTGCGCTCTTGGGTGGCAGCGGCTCGGTGGCCACCATCAAAATGCTCGTCGCGGGATCGACACTTAACCCAAACACCGCGAGAAAATCAGGCGATTTGAGCGTGGTGACAATCCGCACCGCGGCGCGCACGGCGGCAGACAGCTCGGGTCTGACCATGCCCTGCGGCGCGGCCCACACCGACACGTCTTTCTG
>JANNCG010000047.1:0-4649 GCA_031386385.1 Myxococcales bacterium | reverse complement strand
GGCGAAAGCGACAAACCGCACGATCCCGCCCGCTCGTGTCGCTCGCAAGACCGCGCTGCTCTTGGCCAAAAGCCGCTCGGGGCTGCGCTCGTCGCTAAAATCATGGGTACACACGACCAATTCTCGCTCAAATGCCTGGGCAATTCGCGCTAGGCGGTCTGTGTAAAACACCGACGGCAGCCAGTACAGGGCTGAGTCTTGCTGAAGCTCAGACCACACGGGCTGCTCGGCCTCAAGCTCATTGAGCAGTAATTTGCCCGGCCATTTGCGCATCGTGGCTGGCCCAAGCGCCCCGATTTCATGCCCTCGCTCAAGGAGTAATTTTAGAAATGCCTGCGAATTTTCTGCAATTTTTGCGGTCACTAGCACGGTTATTGTGGCGTTGTGTCGCTCAACCAACCGCAGCCACTCTTCGCGACCTTTGCTCTCATCAGTGAGCTCAATCAAAAACGCGACGGACCCCGAGGCGCGCACAATGGCGTCTGCAAACATTTGCAGCGCGGGACGATAGAGCCCCAAGAGCAACAGCGCGACGTACAAGACGATCGCAACGAGGACATAGCGGGTGGTCTCTAAGCGACCCAACGCCGTAGCCACCGCCGTCACAACTCCTCCCGCAGTCGCCACATACAGCACCAATCTCGCCAACGGAATCATCGCGCACCACTGGAGTTTAGCCTGTAAAATCCCTCACCGATCATACGGTGTCTCATCAATCGTCGCCACAGACCACTCGCCTTGCGCGTCACGCTCGACCGTCAGCGTCCAAGCGGCAAACACCACCGTCACATGCCCATCACTCACCGTCCGAGCGCCCAACACACTGACGGGCAACGGACCGTCCATCCCGCCCCAGGTGAACCAGTGACGGATCATCTCTCGCGCGCGGACAGTGCCGGGACGACGCAGTCCCATCGTTGTGAGCACCGACTCGTGCACGTGCTCTGGCGGACGCACACTGCGCCCCGCCGCCATAGAGGCCAGATCGACCAACACGCCAACGGCCCGCGAAACAGCGCGCGGATCGACGCCCATCGCGATCGTGCTGAGGATAGGTCCTGAGGCGCTATCATCATTGTTTGCCGCCACCACCCAACCACCGTGGGTTGACGCTCCAAGCGTAAACCGACAGGACCCACCGTGATCGCCCGCTGCGAGTGTGTCAAAGCGACCCGTGGCTCGAAGGGCTTGGGACCAAGGCGCGATGGGCACATCTCGGCACGCCCCCTCGACGGCCAACGCGCGGGGAGTCACACTTGCATCGTCCAGGGCCAAGATACAGTTGCCGGCTCGCACAGCGAGGATCCCGCGCTCTTTGGACATCTGCATGCGCAAAGGGTCGCCACACAAACTGCGAGGAAAATTCCATACAAATGCTGCACTATCGCCCCAGGTTCGCCACACGCCTCGGACGCGCAGCGCACGCTCGACCGCACGGGGCGTGGCTTGATCTCCGTCCGCTTCGTCTACACCCACTCGAAGCTCTGGCTCTCCCGCGCACCGAATCGCGAGTCCATCTTGCGCGACCAAAAATCGCTGTGGAGCGCATCCGCTGCGGCGCAAGGTCCCAATGGCC
This sequence comes from Myxococcales bacterium, assembly GCA_031386385.1. GTDB lineage: Bacteria > Myxococcota_A > Polyangia > Polyangiales > JANNCG01. The sequence goes on along the minus strand of JANNCG010000047.1, from coordinate 3,073 downwards.
ACCGTGATCGCGCTGTCACTCACCGCACGAAAAGCGGGGAGAATCGCAATGGGCCGCGCGCTCGCGAGACTGATCCAAACCTCTGTGGCAACCCCATCAAGAGTGCGTACCCAACGCGAAGTAAGCTCTTGATCCGCGAGGGGATGCCGCACGTCCAAGGGGTATCGAAGCTTGGGCGTCTCAGCGTGAAGAGCCTGCTGGGCGAGCAAAAGAGCCGCAGGATTCTCTGCAAAAAGTGCCTCAACCGCTACGTGGTCCCGCGCATACTCGAGCGCATAAATCCCAGCGCGTGGTGTGCGCTCGTTGACGACGCGAATAGATCGCAAGATCCGGCTCGCGCGCGCTAACACCACCGCGCTGTCGGTGTGCACCGAGAGATGCACGTGCCTTGGAGAAGCACACGGCAGCAACGTGAGAGACTCAATGCGCCACCGCTGTTGCTCACGAAACAGCGCTCCACGAGAGAGCGCGCCTCCGTTGACGACCCGAATCTCGTGGCCCGGTTGCGGGCGAAAATCAGGACGATCACCGACGTACATGCTCAGGACGTCTTCGTCGTTTCCGGTGCGGATGCGGTACGCGGTCCAGCCATCACCATCGACTCGCGCGGCAAAGTACCCCTGCGGAAGATCCACTCGCAACGCCCCATCGACCATTGTCTGGACGGGCTCGACTGCGAGCTCGGCCCCACGCTCAACCGCGTCAAGAGCGCTCGTATCAGCTGCAAAATTGGGCACCAACGCGGTATTCACCTGACAACCCGATGACGGAAACCGCATCACATCCGCCCGCGTTGTCGACACCACCGTGGTGATGGTCGGTGTGGGGTGTGCCGCCCCCTGTGTGTGTTGACGACACGCGCTCATCGAGCCAATGACTCCAAGAGCGCCGAGAGACAAAACCATAGAGTGAGCCAAGCATAAACGCCTATACGTTATATGCTGGGCCACCTGCTGGGACACTTAGCGCCCCTCGCGAAGCAGCGCGTCCAAAGCGAACACGAGCTCACGGATCCCTTCGCCGGTGACGGGCGAGATGAGCCGAAGGTCGATCCCCTTGCGTTTAAACTTGGGCTTCAGTCGCTTGTACGCTTCACGCGCCTCGGGCAAATCGGCCTTGGTGATCGCCACGATGGTGGGGCGAGTGCCTAGCTCGGGATTAAACGTGCTGACCTCTTTCAAGATCGCCGCGTAATCGTCGTCGATGTTTCGGCCTGCGTCCGGAGCGATCAAGTGAAGCAAAACACGCGTGCGCTCGATGTGCTTCAAGAACTGAATCCCCAACCCAGCGCCTTCACTTGCGCCAGGAATAAGCCCGGGAATATCCGCGATCACAAAACTCTTAGCCTCGGTGACTTTGACCACTCCAAGGTTGGGTACAAGCGTTGTAAAGGGATAGTCCGCAATTTTGGGCCGTGCCTTTGAAACGACTGAGATCAGTGTGCTCTTCCCAATATTCGGAAAACCAATGATCCCCACATCTGCGAGCAGCTCAAGACTCAGCCGCAGTCGTCGAGTCTCTCCCGGCTCGCCCGGCTGGGCGTGACGCGGGGCTTGGTCCCAGGGCTTGGCAAAATTCATGTTGCCCAGTCCCCCTCGACCTCCCTTGGCGACCACAAACTGCGCGCCATCCTCTGCGAGATCAGCCACAAGCGCACGGGGATCAGGCCGCGTCGCGAGCTCAAACCGGCGCTTCTTTTTCGAGGCGCTCTCATGGGCTGGGCCCTCCATCATTTTTGCACGCGCGACGGACTCAGCGTCAAGCTCTTCGCCTTCACGTACAGAGGCTTCGAGGTCGAGATCATACACTCGGGTCCCCACCGGAACACGCATGATCAACGGCTCTCCACCGCGACCATTGCAGTCGCGCTTAAGTCCATGATCACCGTTAGGGGCCTCCCACTTCGGCTTAAACCTAAACTCAAGCAACGTGTTGAAATTGCGGTCCGCGATAAAAATCACGTCGCCGCCCATCCCACCGTCGCCGCCCGAAGGTCCACCCATGGGAACATTCGCTTCTCTGCGAAACGCTACCGCCCCTGGGCCGCCGTCACCGGCTTTTACGCTAATCGATGCTTCGTCAATAAAGTCCACTTGAATGCTGCTCTCTTAATACACGTTGCCGGCGATTACACCGGATAACTCAGTATTAATAGCAGCCCTAGTGAAGATTGGTACCGAAGATTAGTACCGGTAGTTCTCTGGCTTGAACGGACCCTGTGGGGTTGTCCCGATGTATTCAGCTTGTTCGTGCGAGAGCTCAGTGAGCTCAACGCCAAGCTTCTTCAAGTGCAATCGTGCCACTTTTTCGTCCAACAACTTCGGCAAAATGTACACGCCGATTTTGTATGCGCCTGGCTTTGTCCACAGTTCGATCTGCGCCAACACTTGGTTGGTAAAGCTCGCACTCATGACAAACGAAGGGTGTCCCGTTGCGCAGCCGAGGTTAACCAAGCGCCCCGATGCCAGCACCGTGATGCGCTTGCCGCTCGGAAAGATAAACTGGTCCACCTGTGGCTTGATGTTCTCTTTTTTGATCTCGGGGTTGTTCTCAAGCCACGCGACCTGCACTTCGCTGTCAAAGTGGCCGATGTTGCAGAGAATCGCCTCGTCTTTCATCGCCTGCAGGTGCTCTGCGCGGACGATGTCTTTGCAGCCCGTTGCGGTCACAACGATGTCTGCCAATTGAGCGACGCTCTCAAGTCGCTTGACCTCATAGCCCTCAATCGACGCTTGCAACGCGCAGATCGGATCGATCTCGGTGATGACCACGCGAGCGCCAAGTGCACGAAGCGCCTGTGCGCTGCCTTTGCCCACATCGCCATAGCCACAAACGACTGCCATTTTGCCCGCAAACATCACGTCCGTTGCGCGCTTGATGCCATCGCCGAGCGACTCGCGGCAACCGTAGAGGTTGTCAAACTTCGACTTGGTGACCGAGTCGTTGACGTTAAACGCAGGAACCTTGAGCTCACCGCGCTTGTGCATCTCGTACAAGCGATGCACGCCCGTGGTGGTCTCTTCGCTCAACCCACGAATGGGGTCCGCGCCGGTGAACAACTCGGGGTGCTTCT
>JANNCG010000346.1:0-1727 GCA_031386385.1 Myxococcales bacterium | reverse complement strand
ATCACGAAGGATCATTGGAGTGATCGCAGTATTGGGAGCGTCCTGCACACAGCGCAAGAATGCTGCGAGCTTGCGGTTGCGAGCTTCGTGGTGTTAGCGACGCCCTTGTACTCAATGCCTCTGATCGCTTCGTACGCATTTGCGTTTAACACACTGCTCTGGACGGCGAGATTTGCACTCGAATCTTGGCTCCCTGGTCACACGTCAGTTACCCGTTGGGGGGTAATATTACTCGCACCCTGTGCACTGCTTGCAGCGGTTATTCGTGTTTATGCTGACAAACGCAGGGCGGTGGGATTTGTCTCGGTTCTAAGTGTGCTGATTTTTGGCCTTACAGCATAGCCAAGGTTCGGTAGAATTGACGCTACATTTTGGCGCTTTGCGACGGCGCTCATTTAAGCGGAACCCAATCATCGTTGGGCTGCATGTTTCTCGAAAGGATCTCTCTGTGAAATCTCAACGTTGGTTTGTGTTTGGGTGCACCCTTCTTTCTCTCACTGGACTTCAGGGATGCAAAAAGCGTCGTCCCGCTGGTGAAAACGCGGGTGGGCAGGGGACAACAAATGGGCAAGCATCAACGACGGGCGCGGGCGGAGGAACCGCTGAGACCGTTGTGCCGCAGATCGGGATCAGCGGGTCACAAACCGGCCAGAGCTCCGTTCGTTCTGTTCCACCGTCGCCAGCATCGGGATGCCCTGCGCAGCGAGCCAACGCAGAACTCGGACCGGGCACTGTCCACAACGCTGAGGTCAACATGAACGAGACGTGGACGCTCGAAGGGGCCCCTCATCGCTTTCCCGACGGCATGAACATCAAGGAAAACGCGACAGTCACGGTTGTCCCGTGTGCGGTGGTCTTGATTGGCAGCGACCACTCAATGAACGTCGAGGCCGGCGGCGCCTTCATCGCCGTTGGGGATGCTCAGCACCCAATTAGAATTGGAAGCGACAAGAACGAACCGCAACCGGGCGACTGGGACGAGATCATTTTTGACACACAAGCTCGCCGAACGTCTCGCATTGCGTACGCAACCATCGAGCACGGCGGCGGAAGCACTGGCGGATCGGTGTACTCGTGTCTGCACATCCAGAGCCCTGAAATGGATTTGCAACACGTGATGTTTCGCGCGTGTCGAAGTTTCGGGATCTTCGTCGACAACGAGGGACGTTTCTCACAGAGCTCCGAGGACATTACCGTTCGCGAAGGCGTCGCTGGCGGGGCCGATAACTCCGGAAGCGTGCTGTTCAACAACATGGACGCCGTGGGGACACTACCGTCGGGGACGTACACCGGAAACGAGGTCAGCGAGATCTTTTTGTCGGGCTCGTACAACAAGGTCAATCACACTGCCACCTGGAGAAATCCAGGGGTTCGCTATCACGTAGGAGACGATATTCAGGTGCGGATTGAGAACTCTACCGCCCCAGTTTTGACCCTCGCTCCTGGGACAACTGTCGCGTTTGGGACCCACTCCTCGCTCTTTGTTGGGTGGGATGCGGAAGGCGGACTCATCGCGGATGGGGGCGCAGATGCAATGCGAATCACGCTTACTTCCGCCGCAAGCGATCCCACGCCAAGCTCTTGGGCAGGCGTCTTTGTCGGTGAGCGAGCGAGTCGGACCCGCACGAAGTTCGCGTGGCTGAACATCGCGTTTGCCGGTGCTGACGATTCAACTTCACCCCCCTGCCCTTGGAATGATGGCGAAGATGACAGCGCGATTAATCTTC
>JANNCG010001428.1:0-6009 GCA_031386385.1 Myxococcales bacterium | reverse complement strand
AGCGCAACACCAGTCGGGCTAACAACGGCAACGAGTGTGGTCAGCGCGGCGAGTGCCTCGAGTGCGGTAGTGAAGGCTGCTTCGAAAGCGCCCGCCCCGAGCAAAGTTGTGAAGCGTGAGCCGGTGCTCGAAGATCCAAACGCGCCCAAGGCTCGAATCGAAGAGATTCACCGGCGCAGTGATGAAGATCAAGCGCTGCTCGGGTCGCTCTTCGCGGGACTTCGGATGACGAAGACTGAGGCACCCAAAGAGCACGAGTACACCCGAGCCGTGGTGCTGATGCCGGGCAAGTGGAGCATGAAGGATGAGGCATGGGTTGAGCGAGCGCTCTTGATGCTTGATGCGCAATTGGTGAGTGAATTTTCAGTGAATTGTACCATCGTGGTGCTTCCGGCGAAGGGCAAGCCCACGGTTGAGTTGGCACACGCGCGTGAAGCGGGCGGGAGTGTTGAGTTTGTGTCCGAGGAAGAGTTTGTGCGCAAGCTCTCGGGCTGAGCTCGCAATGGGTTTAGCGTGCTTGATACTCGTGATGATCAGTCGGGTGTGGCGGCCCAAATGTCAGTGGGCCAAAATCGAAAGTGGCACATTTCACCCGTAAATGTGCCACTTTCGATTTTGTCATGGCACAGGTGACTCAGAGCAGCTACCGTCGATCATTCTTTCAGAATTGGCTTAACTTGGTGCTTTGCAGGGCAGGGTGTTTTTATGAGTGCTCCTGAGTCTCCGGATCGCAGTATTTTAGCTGACGATTCTCGATTCAAACGCGTTGTTGAGGGACTCCGTTTGTCCCTTGAGCAGTGGTTCGAGTGGTTGTTGTTGCGGCGAGCCGTCGCGCTGAGCAGCACATTGACGGACCGCGCAGCCATCGCGAACGAACTTCGTGAGATCAACGAGCACCTGCGGGGCGCGACGGCGCTCTGGCATTCGTCGTTGCGTGTTCTTGCGGTGCAGCACTTCGCGCAGGCGATCGATCGCGTGCAAGCGCTTTGCAGCCGTTGGCCGGACGCAACGAGCTCAGTCCAGGCAGCGCTTCAGCAGCTCAGGAGCACCAATGTGGCGGCTCCGAACGCAGTGTTGGTGTCTTCGTTGCTCATGCGCAGTGTTGAGCGTGTCTCATCGTTGGATCTGGCGTGTTTGCAAATCGAGCAATCACTTACGTTGCTCGAGACTGCGGCGGAACCGCGATGGCGAATAGGGTGGTTGCGAATAACGCGAATGCTTGCCGTTGTGTTGTCAGTGTTGCTGGTTGCTCGTGGATCGTATGAGTGGTTTGCACCGAGGATTACCGCGCGAGCCTCACACGAATACAGTCCCATTTATCCTGCGCGGTATGCGATCGATGAACAACTTGCAACCAATTGGCTGTTGCCTGACGGGGTTCGGGGGTGGATTGAGCTTTCGTTGCCTGCTCACTCGGTACAGTCCGTATTTATTTGGAACGTGCAGGGCATGGAAAACTACAGCACCAAAGAGTGTGTGCTTGAGCTGTTTGATGGCGACACGCTGGTGCATCGCAGCACACATAACCTCGAAAGTATTGCGGGTACGGCAACGCCATTTGTGTGGACACCGACCACCCGGATGCGAGCCAATCGCTTGAGAATTACCACGTCAGTATTAGGTACTCTGGGTGCAGGGTTCGCACAAATACGAGTGGTTCAGTGACCGCGTCCTCTCGCATCAGGTTGGAGCATTGGGTGTTTGCGCTGTTCGCGCTGCTCGTGACGGCGACGCATTGGCAGTCGCCACTGGCACCAGGACAGGACTATCCCTATCACCTCTTTGTCGCTAGGTGCATGCACGTGGCGCTTCAGATTCGGCAGCCAACCTGTATCAATCCCTTGCGTGGTTAGAGCCAAACACGCTTGTGTATCACGTGGCCGCGCCGTTGATTTGGGCGCTCGGTCCGCTGCGCGGTCTCGCGATGGCACTAGCGCTTATGAGTTATGTGGGTCTTCCCCTCGCGGTCTGGTATGCGCTTCGCAAGCTGGGTCGTCCACCGTGGGGCGCGATACTAGCGTTTGTGTTGGTCTACACCAAGTCTTGGAGCCAAGGAGGGTATGTCCCGTTTGTGAGCGCGGCGGCTCTTGTGATTTGGAGTATCACCGAATTTTCATTGGCTTTTCGGAGCGATTTTTCGCCTCGCGTCAAGCAACGGGCGTGGCTGAAGTGCACAGCGCTCTGCGTGCTGGTATTTCTTGCACACGCGCAGGTGTACGTGTGGATGACCTCGTTTTTTGCACTTATGACCGTTGCGCGATTGAGCGCAGCGATTGTCCACGACCCAGTCGCCACACTACGCGAACGATTTGTGAACAGCGCAAAAGTGGGCGTTCGTGCACTCGCGATGATCACTCCGTCGTTGTTGTTGGCGGCGCAGTGGAGTGCCCGCTCGGGAGTCTCTGGATCGTTGCCACTCAAAGTCCACGACTTGTTTCAACAAGATAACCTGCAGGGCAAGTGGCTGCAAGTGCTCCACTCGATGACGCTTTTGCTCGGTGAATTTGAGATCGTTTTTGTGATCGCTTTCGTCGGTGTGTTGGTTGTCGCGTGGCTTGCGGCTCCGCGACCGGCCTCATCTATAGGCATCTTCGAGGCCGCCACCCTTTGGGCATTGGTGTGCTATTTGGTCCTCCCTGACGCCGTCAACCGTCAGTCGATCGCCGCGCGTCATCTGGACATCTTGTACTGGCTCTTGCCGACGGCTATTTTTGCGCAGCATTGGCCAGCAGCATCTGCAGCAAAAATGCACTCATTTGCAACACGTGTAGCGTTGGCACTTGTGGTTGGATTTGCCGTCGTCCGAACGTTCGCGTTGTCACGCGCCATGCAGTCGCAGCATTCAGACACCACTGTCCATCTGCTTCGGCTTGAGTCTCAGTGTGTTCGTGCGCAACGGCTGCGGTCCAACGGAGCGCCGGTTCGCCTTGCGGGTATGGTCATTCAACTATCTAGCGCAGTGTTTCACAGTATCTCGTTGCAGCAAGTACATATGGTGGTCGCAGCGCTCTGCCGTGTAGAAACCAGCACGTTTGATAGCAACTTTCCGCCATCCAACCTGTTGCCTCTGCACCGCCGTGCATACAGTCCGTTCGTCCTTTCAGTGCTCGCGCCGGATACTGCGTGGTTTCTGTCCACACAGATTCCCCGTGACGTTGAGTGGGTGCTGACTGTTGGATGGACGCCCACCGAGAGGATCCCCGCGCTTGAGGCACGAACCGAGCTCATCGCGCGCGAGGGGCACTTCTCGTTGTATCGTTGGCTTCCTAGGGTCGGCACAAACTGATCGTTTGCGAGATTTCAGAGCGATTGCGCGACCAAATCACTCGTGCTGCGTTGTCTTGTGTGTGCGAAGCCCAACAGCGGAGCTTTCATCTTCTTCGGGGCTGGTTGGTGCAAGCGGTCGTGCGTCGCGAAGACAACAGGCCTCTCAAATTGAACGAGACGAGCCTCCATGTTGATGGAGAGAGCACCAACGTACGAACGCACGATAACCATCCCCAATCATGTGGGCGCCGCATTCGTTCTCTGCGATTTGCAACAGCTTGCCCTGCGATCCTGGACGCTAGGCAACGGGGCATGCGGCATGCAGTCACATCGGACATGAGCAACGCGACTCAGATCAAACCACTTGGCTCGGTCATGGTGGGTTACCGGTTGGCTGCCGCGGGCTCGCGCGACATCGATGCTGATAAATCACTAGCAAAATCCCACCGACCCAACACGATACGGAAGCTATGAAACATAGAAACACCTTACGGTCCTGTCTTGGAGCCACTGCGCTCGTCCTGTCTGCATGCGGCTCGACGAGCTCCTCAGACGGCGGTCCAGACCAAGACGCTGAGATCCCAACCCATGTGCCCAACCCGAGGGAACTCCCACTGGACGATGTGCCGAACGTGTATGCACCGAACCGGGATGTGCCAGATGTGCCTTCTGACGCTGGCGTCTGCCCAATGGGGACCACGACATGCATGAGCGGCTGCGTCAACACGCTGACCAACAACATGAACTGCGGCGGCTGCAATAGGGCATGTCCAGGGAATCAGTTCTGCGTGATGGGCGCCTGCCGGGGAAATTGCCCCGCCCCCAACTCAGTCTGCGGCTCGGGCGCGCTGAGGGTGTGTGTGGATCGTCAGACGGATCTCAACAACTGTGGCATCTGCGGCAACGCGTGTGCAGTCGCAAACGCAACGCCCAGTTGTATGGCGGGCGCGTGCTCGGTGACTTGTAATATGGGATTTGCTTTGTTGGGTGGTCGGTGCTTGGTAGCGGGTGCAACACCGCGACCGATCGCGCCGATTTCACTCGGCGACACGACCCTGCGACGACCCACTTTGCGCTGGGAATTGCCAGCGGGAATGGACGGTGCCATCGTCGAGCTCTGCCGCGACCGGGCATGCACAATGGTGATCGAGACGATTCGAACGCTCGGCACCACCGCACGTCCTGCAAACGCATTGGCCGCGCGAAGTGTGGTATTTTGGCGAATGCGCGGTACCGTTGGTGTGGCCACTTCGATGGTCAACAGCCCCGTGTGGCTCTTTCACACGCCTGCGGTGGATGCCTCCGCAGCGGTGGACTCAAGCTCGCATCCGCATCTTGATGTCAACGGTGATGGCCTCGATGACCTCGCGGTGGGTGCACCGGGTGCATCGCCAGGAGGAGTGCTCAATGCCGGAGTTGTGAGCGTGTACCATGGCACAGCGTTAGGCGTCTCTGCAGTGGCCACGCGCGTGCTCGTAGGCACGTTTGGCTCTCAGTTAGGCTACTCTGTCGCAAGCGCTGGCGACATCAACGGCGATGGCTACGGTGATCTCGTCGCGGGTGCCGCGTGGGCAGAGCCTGGTGGGCGAGTCGCCGATGGGGCTGCATACGTGTTTCATGGAAGTGCGACGGGCGTCCCGATGATCGCGGCGCGTGTACTCGAAGGGCCCGCAACTCGAGACAATTTCGGCAACTCAGTGGCGAGCGCTGGTGATGTGAATGGGGATGGGTACGCGGATCTGATAATTGGCTCGCTTCGCGCATCGCCCGGTGGCCGTGCTGCGGCTGGGACTGTGAGCGTGTTTCACGGAAGCGCAATGGGCGTAGCGATGATCCCGACGCTCGTTTATGCAGGCGCCAACGTGGGTGACTACTTTGGCGTCTCCGTCGCAAGCGCAGGAGATATCAACGGCGACGGATTTAGCGATGTGGTGATTGGGTCGCTATTGGCGGCGCCGGGTGGCCGCGCAGCGGCGGGGACCGCGAGTGTCTTTCACGGTAGCGCGATGGGGCTTCCGATGGCGGCGAATCGCGTGTACGAAGGCGCAGTCGCCGGTGACTATTTGGGGTGCTCAGTGTCCGGCGCGGGCGATGTCAACAGGGATGGCTACAGTGATGTGGTGATCGGCGCTTATCACGCAGGTCCAGGCGGTCGTGCGCAGGCGGGAATCGCGAGCATTTATCAAGGCAGCCCGAGCGGGCTACCCGTTGCAGCGAGTCGTGTTCTTGAGGGAACAACCACCGGAGACTTCTTCGGCCATGCGGTATCAAGCGCAGGCGATGTCAACGGCGATGGATTTAGCGACGTGCTTGTTGGCGCATTTGGAGCATCTCCAGGCGGCCGCGCAAAAGCAGGTACATCCAGTGTGTTTCATGGCAGCGCGATGGGCATCTCCATGGCGGCTAACCGCGTGCTTGAAGGAGTTGCGGCGGGTGATTACTTCGGATTCTCCGTTGGCCGTGCCGGTGATCTCAACGGCGATGGCTTCGGTGATCTCGTGGTGGGCGCTTTCCGCGCCAGTCCAGGCGGTCGCTTGCGCGCCGGAACAGCGAGCGTGTTTCAAGGCACTGCGCAGGGAATTCCCATGCCGCCAACGCTCATTCTCGAAGGCACCAATGCGTCGGACCAATTTGGTGTCTTTGTGGCGAGCGCGGGTCGCGTGCGTCTCCCCTCGGTGATGACCATGCAACGCATTTGTTTCGGGATTGTTTGTTGAGATTTAGTGATGAAAATCTGCTTCG
>JANNCG010001421.1:0-4333 GCA_031386385.1 Myxococcales bacterium | reverse complement strand
GCAGCCACCGCTGCGCGGCGGTCACAAACGAAAGCTCCGCTTCTGAGCACTCGACCCGCACCGCCACTTGGCCCTCCACCCACGTTTGATGATTGCGCAAATATCGCTCGAGCATGACCTGCGCTTTGGGCGATGTGCCCTGCGGCATCTTCAGAAACCTATAATCGATATCTCTATAAACCTGTGGAACCACCGCCTCAATCAACGCTGGCGAATGCCGCAATCGGCGCGCATCGAGTGCGTTTTCGCAGACAAACTCATGATTGTTACTCTGGTACAAGTGCGCCACCAGCGTGTGGATCTCTTTGTGAAGGACCGGTGTTCGTCCCCAGAGATCTTGCAGGTCGCGGTGTTGATAGCGATCGAGCTCCCACAGAAGATCGTCGAGTCGCTCTTCAGCGGGTTGGTATGCGGTGGGCTGTGCATGGGCTAGCCGCTCCGGTGGATCGCCGAGGGCGAGCGCGTGGCCAAGGCGATCGTCGTTTCCGATCACACCAAACTCGATGAGCTCGTGGATGCGGCGCAGCCCTTCGACGAGTCGGCGGTAGTCTTCGCCGACGTGATAGGTCGATCGAAGCGGCTCAAGTCTAAGCGCCGGATGCGATCTCGCCGCGCGCTCGTGTGCTCGTAGCGCGGCAGCGCGAACGCGTCGAAGGGGTCCCAACGTTGGCCACAATGGCATCGCCAGCTCACGCCCAGCGACGTCGAGCCCTCGAACCAAGAGCAAGAGCGTTGGGTGGCGCTCAAACAGCTCTTCGAGCACCGAGGCACATTTGTGGTTTTCTCGCAGCCAGTGTTCCCATCGAAAACGTTGACCGTTGAAGGGATCTTTCGGCGACTGGTCCAGTGGAGTCTTGCACCACGATTCATGCGTTGATTTGGCAAAATGCAGAACCATTCCAATTTCGCAGGGCGGGCGTGTGATGGCTGCGTCGACGCGTTTTGCATCGCGGCCGTCCAAGATTCGCTTCGCTTGTGGTGGTTTGATCGCGTGCACTCGCTCAAGCGCTGAATCCAACGTGTCGACGAACAGCTTGAGCGCATCCTCCATCTTTGGTTCCGGCGGAACTCGCGCCTCCATGGCTTTGAGCGCTACGCCGCGGTCGTGCAGACTAAAGGCATTGCCGAGCGCGCGGACGCGGTCAGCCTTGAAGTAAAACATCTTGAGCCTGCGATCACAGTAGTGAAACCAGTCGAGGCCCGCGACGCCCGGCTGCTGCGTCAAGTAGCGATGCACGACAACACGCATGCGAACGTGCTGCCAGAAGAGACGATGCTCCCAGCAAAACTGCGCCGCAGGCAGTCTGCGAAGCGAGCGAAATCCCGCTACGTACAGCGCGAATTCTTGTCCCGGACGACCGGGGCTGTCGGGTGTCGCGTACGGCTCGAGGGCGTCGCGCAGTGCTCCCGGTGTGTGGTCGATGCGATCCGTGCGCTGCAAAATCTTTTGGTAGGTTTCGCGCAATGAATCTTGCTCGGGACAAGGTCTGCGCTTATCAATGAGGTGACGAATACTCGCGCTCATCACGTGGCAATCCGCGCGCGAAAAACCCCACCGCTGCGAGCGAGCCTCAATCCATTCGGTGAGCGTTTGCTTCGGTGTACTGCCGCCGTTGGGAGGGCCGTCGAGGCAAAGCTTCGTATAAAGTGCGAGGCGTGCGATCGCCACACAGAGCGCGGTGTTGATCAACCTCTCCGTCGTTCCAAACGGAACCGGTGCAGGATCGTCCGCATCCGGTTTGATCGACGAGAGCTTTCGGTCCGAGAGACTTCGATCCGAGAGCTTTGCGAGCCACCGGAGCCAGACCCACTGGCCATCGACACCGTTGTTCACGTGCATGTGCGTCTCGGCCACTCCTTTCGCGAGCACTTTTTCGAGCGCGACGTTGGTAAACTTCACATCCATCGTGCGCGGCATTTGTGGAGAGTCTTGCCTTTCAGCGTGCAGACATGCGACCAAGAGATCCGTCGGAAACACCAAACTTACCCAGCGAAACAGCTCGGTGTTGTGCGCTGAAAACCCGCGCTCTTGCGTCTGCTCGTGAGTCGAAGTGTCATGCGTGTTGGTCTCGCGAATCGTGTACTGCGCACCTCGGTACTCAAGCACTTGTGACGCCGTGCGATGGAGCAATTGCAAGAGCGATTGCTCTTTGGAGGGACCGCGCAAGGGTGGCTCATCTTGAAACCACGCTCGTTGGCGCAGCTGCGCAATGGATTGCATTGAGCGACCACCCGCGCGGACCGCGAGCCAAAGGTCGGCGCAGCGTGCGAGGGTGTTTGTTGGGGCATCAAGCACCCCCGTCAGGTCCGAGCGTAGCGCCCACAGCCGCTGGCTAAACGCGTCTTCGCCGAAGGCAAAACCGCGCTGCCAAGTGAGCAAAAGATTTACGTCGAGGGAGGACAAGAGAAAAGCTTTCGAGCGTAGTTAATGAGCGACAGCGATGAGCGAAGGACAACGAAACTGCTCAGAATTCACTTGGGTTTCTCGTCGAGAGGAGGCGCGGGTGGGACTGGGGCTGGCGCAGTGACGGCGGCCACTAGCTCCGCAGCGTTCACTTTGTTCGCTTCGTCAACGACGACTGCCCACGGATGTCCCTCAGGCGCCGCGCTCGTGTAGAATTTGTGACTGGAATCCGCACCTGCATGGTCACAGAGCATCTTCCGGAACATCTGAAGTTCACGGGCGGTTTCCGCATTGATTGGACCAACCATGTTGCGGTGATGTTCTAGGATTCGCTTTGCGAGGGACGCACTCAAATGAAATTCTGGGGCTGCGAAAAGGACAACCAACTTAAGCCAGTCGAGAAATTGCTGATCGCGCGACCGGACCATCTTCGTCGGAGAGGACCACTGCATCGCATACAGCTCGTCAATCACCCTCTCATGCTCAACGCGGACGGGATCCAAAAGCGACTCGCGGAACGCGTAGGTCTGTGCCGCTGCCTTGAGGATGCTCACGACGGCGACGTTTGCTGCCGATTCTCTGTCCCCAATCGTGTGTTGCGGCGTTGAGCGGACAATCTTGGGAAAAATGCTGTTCCAACTCGCGTCGAAAATGTCTCGGTCCAGCGGCGCTGCAAAATTCGGCGCTGTCGCGGCGATTTGCACGGGTGTGTGAATGCCCTCAATGATCAAAGCAAAAAAGATTCGACCCTCCCCGATAACATCGCGTTTGTCTGGCGCCAGTTTCACAAGATCAAGTTTGGGAGGGCCTACATCGACGGCAAGATCGAGCAGAAACCGAAGCGCCATGTCACCAAGAGCCGACTGGCCATGTTCGAAATAGAAGGAACCAACCGTGACTGAGTCGCCATACAACACTTCATCCACACACCGGATGCGCGTCTGTCCGGAGCGTCGACGTGGGCGCGGCAGTTGGACTTCTAACCTCTGTCCCGGCCGAAGGTCAATCGGTCGACGAAGCTCGCCGAAATGAAGATCCAAGGCGACAAGTGCGCAACTCTGCACGACGTCATCGACTGTTTTTGCCTGACAGAGCAACTCTATCCATCTGGGTACCTCGCCCTCACGCTGGCCTCGCAGTTGCACAAGCTCGGCTCTGCGAGGTCCGCTCGTTAAATACCTCGCGAGACTGGGTCGCGTTTCGTTGTCGCACACTGCGGCCACCGAGATTTTCTCCCAGCACTCGATCAACGTATCAAAGGTTGGAGGCCTTGGGGCGATCAGGCGCTCCCAACCAGAGATTGCATCATCCTGCCGGTTGGCTAGTGCTTCGCGGACCTGCGTCACGAGCGTAGGATCCGCTGTATTTTGTCTGACCACGGCTGTCTCGACTCGCAGCAGCAATTCCTGCGACAGTGAATCCTGGGGACGAAGTAGCTGGTAAAGTGGACTCTCATCACGGTAATCGAGACCAAACGCTGGAGTGAGCAACTCAGGCGCAACATACTGCCACCAACTCGCAAGTTCGGATGGTGTCGCGCACGGCCACAGGCTCGGGAGGGATTGCAAATCACGCGAAATATGCCGTCGGATCTCTGCCCAATCGAAAGTCGAGTTCGAGCGACTCACGAAGAGTGGATCGATGCACTCACGCCAAATCCAATGCTGTTCAATCTCAGCCGGTACCGAGCTCAGTGACATTGCCAAGGCCGCGAGAACAAACGCCGCCGCTAGATCCTCCGAAGCAATGTCATCACGAAGCTTCAGGACGAGTTTTTTCCACACTTCGCTAAAATACTCAAACGTCTCGAAGTCGTTCCACGGCGGGAGACGAGCCGCCGCAGCGAACTGTTTTGCGCCAAAATCCCAGCGCGTTTGCATGGCGAACCTACCAACGTCGTCATTGCTGCCAGAAACACCGCCGGTGGTC
>JANNCG010001398.1:0-2335 GCA_031386385.1 Myxococcales bacterium | reverse complement strand
GGTGAGTGTTGGGGTTGAACAGTGCAGCACAAATGTCATCGCAATGGATAACAGAGCACGTTGAAGCAGGACCTTCATAGGGTCACAGTCTACATGCATTGACCGCGGACTGCATAGATCCCAGGGCTGTTGCCCTCTGGTGCGTACGCAAGGACAAACCCAAGCATCCGATCATAGACCAACCGGGCCGCCGCGACCGAGGTGTTGGGCGTGAGCATCATAGGCGACGCGACGGGCTGAAGTTCGGCTGTATATCGTTGAAGCCAAACGGTTTTGGCCTCGTTGACGTCGCGTGTATTGGCGCGCTGGATCCACGCGATCAGCCAACCACCGTCGGCAAGCGCGGCCACGGAAGCGAGGACGGGGTCAGAACCGTTGCGCAGACTTTGCGCCGGTTCGGCCAGCGGATCACCTGGCTGGCGAGCAAAGGGGGCGAGCGAAAAGCGCTGAAAACTGCCTGACAGATTCACTTTTGCCGCGGTCAACGTGCGGTGCCTTGTCAATCCGTCGACCCACACCACAAGCCCGCTGTTCACGTTGATTGCGACATGTGCAGGGCTTGGCTCGCTCTGTTGCGACAACAGCAACGTGACCGGAACATGCCGGTCCCCATCCCGATCCACCCACGCCACAACGCGATCGTGACCCGTCGCCACCACGAGCCTGCTGCCGTGCGCACTCGCGGACTCAACGTGCGTTGGAGACAGCTCGCGGAGCAGATTTAAGCTCCCCGTTTGGCGCACGCGTGTGACATCCAGTGGCCACGAACCAAGAGGTCGCCGGGCCACAAGCGTGGGATCCGAAGAGAGATAGACCTCTGCGCCCCAGATGTTTCCACGGGTGTCGATAGCGCCTCTAACGCCAAACACCAAAGGACGAATCTCGCCGATTGAGCGGCAAAAAAACGTCGCCCCCCAGTCGGGACCCGCTGCGCTAACGTCCATCAGCGGGTCATTGAGCGCGCGTGTTCGGGTCGTTCCTGTGGCTCGCGGAAGCTGCTGCGCGATGAGAGATTCGCCACACCCAACCACCTCGCGACGACGACCTCCGCTGATCAACTGATCGATCACAACGTGACCACCATTGGTGCTATGGCCCTCCATCGCGAAGGCGTTCATCAAGGTGCGAGTCTGATCGCGAGCCACTCGTGGCTGCATCGTCTCAGCGTTTGTGTATCCCCGCTGCACACTGCCATCAGAGGCAATTCGAGCCCACGCCACGCCAGCACCCTCGACACTACTGCCACCATTGGGTCCTGGTTTTATCCAAGTAAAATCAAACTCATTCATCGCCGAGATCCCCTCGATGCCTCGGTCCGTCACGATGGTCGAGGTCCCGGGCGCGGTGAGCTCAATGCGAGGGTGTGTGATCACACATCGCGACAAATTGCTCGGGGCCACGACGTTGTTCACGGGGGGTGTTGGACCTGTCCCAGTGAGTGAGGCGAATCGCGCGCGCAGGTGCAATGGATCACCACTCACACGCACATAGACGGCTCCACCAGCGAGCAAAAGCGCTACGAGCATCAAAGCGACAACCCATCCACTACCGGACTTCGCCTTCGCATTGGGGGCCGGGACCGGATGAGGTGATGCAGTAGGCGCGATCGTTTTCGTGGGCGAATTTGCAGCCGAAACCTCTGGATTCTGTGTGACACGACCCAATCGCGCCGCCAGCGCCGGCGACGGAACCGGGCTGCCCAACGTCAGCGCCAGCGCACGCAACAGTCGATCCGGCGCATCCCTCATCGCATTGTTAGACGCAAAAGCGCTGTTGACCAGCAAAGGCAACGTGCTCTGCTTGATACTCGGCAGCTGTGCCACCCACAGGTGCCCCGCGCCCCAGGTCATGTGCAACCGCAGCGGCTCCCACGCCTCGGGTGTCGAAGGCGTGTTGTTCACGCCCACATACCCATAAAACGTCGCAGGGTCGCCAGGCTCACAAGGGTCCAACGGCAGCTGTCTCAGCCCACACAGCAGCGCACACTTGAGCGCCAAAATCCCTGACGGAAGTCCCTGCATCTCGCCCCGAAGACGCTCCACCAGCTGCTCCATCAACGCGCCTGCCACCATACGTTTTCCGTAGAAGCGCTCAAGCCACCGGAGGATATAACCCCTACGCAATTGCCCCTCAAACCACTGACGATCGAGTCTGTACATCCGCACCAGGTCATCGGGCGTTGTGGCGGCTTGATCGTTGGGTCCCCACTCAACGATAAGCCCAGTGTGCCCAAGCTCCCACAAAAGCTCATTGACCGCGCTGTCGTCGTCCTCCGGACGCGCTTGGTCGACGTAGTCATGCTCAGGGTCCACCGCCGCCAACCACGCGAGCAGCT
>JANNCG010001385.1:0-16756 GCA_031386385.1 Myxococcales bacterium | reverse complement strand
GTTGGGGCAGTGTCCACGTTGAGGACCTGGACCTGCGGTGGGCCTTGGTGAATCACAGGCGGAGTCACCTGAGTTGTCACAACGGTGTTCATCACCACGGGGTTGACCACGACGGGCTCCACGTTGATCGGCGGTCCGGAGGTCGTGGTGACCTGTCCTTGGGCCATCCACATCCGGACCTCCGTGGTGCGCATGGGGCAACCAGAGAGCAGGCAGCTCGCGGTCAAAACTGGAACGAGTGACAAAACGTTGGGGAATTTCGCTAATGACATCGGATTCTCTCTTATTACGC
Organism: Myxococcales bacterium; assembly: GCA_031386385.1. Classification (GTDB taxonomy): domain Bacteria; phylum Myxococcota_A; class Polyangia; order Polyangiales; genus JANNCG01. Next base: position 16,464 of record JANNCG010001385.1, on the reverse strand, counting down.
GCTCAGAGCGCCAAACCTTACACCCCCTTTGTGACTGAACCTTCGATTCCTTCGGTGGGAAGATGTTTTCCTCCCATCGCTTTGCGCACGTGAACGTAGGTATGATCGCCAGAGCGAGTGGTTGAGATGAAAACGTTTAACACTTTGATTCGATCTACAGGTTTGCGTCCTCTCTTTTCGTTCGGGCTCACCATGGGGCTCGCGTTTGCGTTGGCTGCGTGCGGCGACGAGATCAGCACGGACGCTGGGCGCACCGATGGAGGGCGACGAGATACAGGCGTTGTGACAGGAGATGTTCCGAACGGATCGGGGATGGATGTCCCTGGTGGTGGCGGACCCGATGTCCCCAATGTACGAGAAGAAAACCTCGACACCGTGGACCTGCTGCTCATGGTGGATAACTCTGGCTCCATGCGCGAAAACCAAGCGAACATCATGGCGCAGTTTGGGCCATTGATTAACCTCCTGGTGGACCCGCCGTGCATCTCGCGCTCAATGGCCGGTGGTGGACCTCCACACCCGTGCATGGCTGGCAATGCAGACGATGTGAGGCAGTTTCCAACCGTGACGGACCTTCACGTCGGTGTGGTGTCTTCGGATTTAGGGACACCAGGGATCAATCTTATCCCGGGTTGTGATGCCAACGAGACGGGTGATGATGGATTGCTCAACCCCATTCGAAGCGGACTTGCGTTGCGAGAGCACCTTCCATGGATGCCTCGCCGAATGACCGCCGAGCCCGCGCCTGCTGGATTTCGTCCTGCGGCTTGCAACAACGATCCAAATCAGTTTCCGGCGTTTATTAAGTTTTGCTCAAACGACGCAGACGCCAGCTGCGATGTCGCGGGCGCAAACGCTTCGACCCGCATCCCCATGACCTTTGTCGATTGGTTCAAATGCAACGCTGGACTGTTCGTCAACGGCTGCGGGCTTGAGTCACAGCTTGAGGCCGTCTGGCGCTCGTTGGTGCATCACAACGCACGCGCAGTGCCTGGAAACATGTCGCCCAACGCGGGTTTTTTGCGCGAAAACGCGATCCTCGCGATCATCGTGTTGTCCGACGAAGAAGACGGCTCCGTGCGCTTGTGCACCAACGATCGAGGATTCTCAGCGCAGACGGGCGCGATGTGCCGAGACGCGCGCTCGGTGTATGACCCCGCGAGCATGAGCTGGGGATCGCCTAACAATTTGGATCAGCGGTTTTATCGATACGTCCCGGGCAGTGTGCAAGATCCGAACTGGGACATTGATCGGTACTACAATCGCAAGCCAGCGGGCACGCCGTTTAGATGGACGCAGGACTTGCTTTCTCTCAAGCCAGGCCACCCAGAGCGGGTGATCTTTATGGGCGTGGCGGGGGTTCCGATTGTGATCCCAATGACACCCATGATGGGCGCAGAGCCCCCTCGCATTGACTGGAACCAACTCCTCGGAACCCCCGGTGCCGGCGGCGTCGACGACTACTACTCACGCAACTCCATGACCGCGATCACAGGCAACCAAGCGACCGCAGGGCCGTTCTCGATGCGTGCGAACAACCCAGACCCTATGTGCGCCCAGGTCGTCCCCGCGTGTCGTCGTGAAGGCAGCACTTATGACCCAGGCCGTCCGTGCACTCCCGCGCAGTACATGGCGTTTCCGTCGCGACGCATTGTCGAGCTCGCGCGTCGATTTGATCAGACCCCCGCGTGCAACGGGCAGCCGTGCCACAACGGGTTGGTCACCAGTATTTGCGCGCCAGAGTTTAGCCGCGCCGCGCGAATCATCACCACGCGCATTCAAGAGCGCTTAGTGATTCGGTAGTTCGCTCACTGCGGACTCTTTCAGGGGCGTGGGGGCGAGCGACATTCCGGGCACCTCATCGTTGCGAGCGATCAGGGCGTCGAGCCGCAGGACCAGCACACGAAAAGCGTCGTCGGCGATAAATTTTCCCGCCACGAGTCGATCAAATGCGTGCGTTCGAAGCGCATCCGCACTCTCGTATACAGCCCGGCGCTCTTCGCGTGTTTTGACGGCGCGAGAGCGTACCTCAAGCTCGCCGCACTCGCGATGAACGTCGTCGAGTTGATGAAGCCTCGCGCGTTGACGGGCCGTACGCCAAGCGTTGAGTCCAGACCAGAGCACGGCGAGCAGTGAGATGCCGAGAGAGATGGGGTCTGAATAGCGCTCAATGATCGTGGGTGCGTCACGCCGATAGTACTGTTCTGCGCCCACATGAACGGGATACAGCGAGATGGCGCGATCAAACGATTCGCTCAGGTGCGAGAGCGATGGATCCACCCGTGCGAGCGCTACTTTTTCACGAAACAGCAGCTCGGTCACACGAGCAACCACCGTCGGTGAGAGCGCGTCACGAGCGAGCAGATAGGTCGTCCCACGGACCGTCCCGACCGCTTGTGCAGGCGCTTGTCCGTAAGCAAAAACTGGAATCACCGCGGGCTGCAAGCTCGGCGCCCCGCCACAAATCCCATCAAGCGCTGAGCCCACTTGGCCGGGAAGTCCAAGCGACAACAGCTCACAATCACCTCGCGCAAGAAGCGAGGTCACCACGGGATCACGGAGCGTACAGAGCAGAAAGATCGCGTCAATTTCGCCGCGCTCAAACGCTTGCTGCGCCGCTCGCGGTGTGAGCGACTGCGGGTGAAACAACCCCTCGCGTATCCCAAAATGAGCGAGCACTGAGAGCGCCGCATACCGCGTCCCTGAGCGCGCCGGCCCCACAGAGACTCGCTTGTCCAGAAGTGCAGCGGGCCCCTGAAGCTGAAGCGATTTGCGCACCAGCAAGTGCGCGAACTCTTCGCCCAAAGGACACAACAACGACACGCCCTCGACGGCAGGAATCACGCTCGACACCAACGCCAAGTCCGCGCGACCCGTCTTGAGCAACTCAACGTTTTCGACACTCCCGAGCGTGGCAAGCAACGCAAGTCGTACATCACTGTGAGCGAGCGCACGCTCGACGGCTCGGCCGATGGCGTAAAAGGTCCCGTCTGCGACGCCGGTGGCGAGACGTAGGGTTTGGTGTTTTTTGCGCTGCCAAACGGCGACTCCCGCCAGAAGGGCAGCCAGGGCAAATGCTGAAGAAGCGAGCGCGCCTCGTCGGCTCAACACCGCGCCGTCTTGCGGTGGATGGGGTTGCGCCGCGGACGCGGTGGGTTCGGAAGCGGCGCTTTCGGTGGGAGGCACAACGCGAATATAGAAACGAGGATTCGACGAAGTAAAGCGATGATTCTGTGATTCCCCCGGTGCGGACACGCGTACGGCACAAACTCCAGACTCGCGCGGTAGACACTCTGTGTCCAGAGGGTGTCCACGGCGAAGACGTTTTAGTGTCTACGGCGAAGACACTGGATGTCTACGAGCGGTCACTCGCCGAACACTTCGGTCACGCTCGCGGCGCTCACCGCGCAACGCATCCACGCTTGCAGTTGTGTCGCGTCTGTACAACTGGCGATGGTGCTCTCTGCGCGGTCAGTCAACGTGAACCCTCGACCAGCTACGACTGCATACAGCGCTGCACGCAGACCCTCTAGTTTGCCTTCGAGCTTGCCTTCGAGCTTGCCTTCGAGCTTGCCTTCGAGCTTGCCTTCGAGCTTGCCTCGGGCTTCGCCTCTTGCCTCGCCTCTTGCTTCGATTTCAGCGAAAAATTCGTCGGCTACATGATGTGCTTGGTAAACGTGATCGGACTTCATGGATTCAGTGACCTTTCGAGCTATTGGTTCTGTTAAGAGCCCAAGCATCGCGCGAATCTCATTCAGCCGCAATTCGGGTTTTACTTTCTTGAGGACAGTTTGCAGGGCTTGGTTGGCGACGGTCACGGCGCGCTCTTCAGTGCTGTCGTGCTGGGCCCAGACGGCGATGAAGGCCGCGTCGAGATCGTCGAGCGCGAGCAGGGCGCTCACGACGTTGTCGTCGACCAAGAGGACAGCGGGGGCGAAGGAGCACGTCGTTCCCAATGGGCCACGAGCGACGGAATTAATTCCGTTAGAACGGATTCGATTCCGTTTTCGGGGCGCGTCGACACCATAGTCTTGATGGATTGAGGGTCCAGACGCCACGCGCGCAGGGCTGTGTTAGACTCACCGGTGGAATGTCGAGACCCTTGCAAACGCCGCGAGTTCGAACCGCGCCTGGTTGGGTGTTGGTCGGTGCTGTGCTCGTTGCATGTGATCCGAACCCCAACTCCGACGCAGCAACTCGTGATCAAATGGATGTTGTGGATGTGACGGATGCCGTACGGCAAGATCGATTTCAACGTGATCAAATGGATGTTGTGGATGTGACGGATGCCGTACTGCAAGATCAATTTCAACACGACTCGCGGTGGGATCGAGATGGCTGTGCACGACCCACGGGTGGAGCTCGCGGAGGCTCTATTGGGCCCATTGCCGGTGCGCCGAATCGATGCTGTCCTGACGAAAACGCACACATCGATTGCTTCGGTGGGGTGGCGTGCCGCAATGACAACGAGGTCGTGGCGAGACTGCGGTCTCCGGTGCATTTTTGCACTCAAGAGCAAGCGGATGAAGTGCTACGGACGCCGCCCGATGTGTGCACTCAGTTTGGATTTCAGTTGGGTCAATGCCCTGCCCCGTCCCGCTGCACAAACGTTGGCGGAGGATTCGTGTCGAACGAGACCCTGCTGCAAAACAGATACTCAACGTGCCTCTTCGCCACAACGCCTGGCCCGTTGATGTTCTCCTCAGCGACGCTCATCTGGCGCTTGCTGTGCAGTGACAGAGGTCCGTCCATCGGCTCAAATTGCGCAACAGATTACGACTGTCGGCCTGCCCCAACGGGAGTCGCGGGCCGCTTAGCCTGCGTCGCTGGCCGCTGTGCCGAGGGCCCCCGCCCAGAACCCAGTCCCGAGTTTGGAGACTTGTGCTCCAGTGTTAGCGTAGGGATTAGCCGACAACCCAACTGTGACGTTTGCGTTCACACGGCCGGTCATCAACAATTTTGTTCGTCACTTTGCGCGTTCGACGAAGATTGCCCGGCGGGATTTGTCTGCGCGTACCGACCGAGCGACGGTGGGTCGTCCTGCAGCGCCGCGTGTTTGCCCTGTGGACAGCGCACCGCTTTCTCTGAATCTGGCGGGCGAAGCGATGGCGGACTCAACCCAGCGGTCGACTCAGGATTCTGCAATTTTCCAAGCGGTCGCGATGGCTCGCGTGACTGAAGCAACACGCAAAATTCATTGAAAGTTATAGATCGCCGCCCGCTAGCGACTCTTCACAAACGTGAGCGCATGGCCTTCGAGCGCTGCTTGAAATCTCTTAAACGACAGGCTCGCGTTTGGATGAGCGACGGTGACTTTGTTTTTACCTTTTGGCTTCGCCGACAGTGCAAGACAGGTCGCCGTGTATTTGCGCTCGAGCACCAACCGCTCAAGCAAGAGCGAATACCGCTGGGCATAGGATACCCCTGCCCCGTCATCTCCAGAAAACACCGGATCCACCGCAAAATTTCGGTTCGAATTTTTCACCGGGCTATGCACGTCGGCGCAATCTTCTAAGAGAAACACGAAGCCCACAAACGGAGTAACGGGTGTCGGTTTTCCAAATCGCCCCTCACGAAATGCCGTCCACAGGTCCTCAGCGTTGCCGATCGCCTCTTCCGCGCGGTTATTAAAATTATTGCCAAACGAGCCCACCTGAGACTTAAACTCGATCGCAGCCACGAGCTGTTTATCGGCAATCACGAGCAGATCCCACTTCTTTTCTGATCGATAATATCCAGGCAGTTCGAGTTTTGACCCCGTGCGAATCTCATCGACGTTGAGTTTTGCGTTCTTGAGTATGTCGACCACGACCTGTTCGATCGCTTGCAGATGCGCGCCACCGGTCACGGTGCCCCTACTCCCCGCGTCGGCCCGCCCCGCCGCTGTTTGCTTGAGCCCCTGTGCATCGCGCGTGCGCCAAAACGCCTTCACCGCAGCGCAAAACTTCTCGTCAAAATCAGCACTCATGTGGTCTCCGTGGGGATGCTTCCCTCGATTCGATAGATCTTCTTCGCGATTGCCGTCGCAGCTAACACGTCGCGCGCACGAAACGCTTTTCGCAACATCTCCGCATCCATCTCGCTGACGCTCTCTGGCCGTGGAACCCTAATTCGCCGAAGGTATTGCGCCTGAAACCGAAGCCACCCGCCACGCATCCGCACGCCGTACACCTCGACAAAAAACTGCCCAATCGCCGAGAGCAAAAGACCGCCAAGCACCTCTAAGTCCCACACCTCGGACGTAATAAAATACAGATTATGGTGCGGGTACGTTTTGCCGCAATCAAGCACTGGGTGAATGGTGCTTCGCATGTCGGGCAGATAGAGTTTGTGCTTTGTCGCGAGTGAGACCGTCACGCGATCGATCGTGCGAAACCAAGCCTCGGGTCGGCGCTGCGCGACGTGCCTCGCCCGGATCTGCTCGCTGTGTTTTGCAAAGTACGCGTTGAGTCGCGGAAACTTCGCGAGCTCCACAAGCCCATCTTCGACCCACGGATTAACGAGGTAATGTCCAGACCATTTTACTGTTCCTCCGAGGGTGTCTGCAACCATTGCGAGGGGTAGCAACCGCGACGACTCAACGCACTCTGCGTCCGTCGTGATAAACACGGCATCGCAGCCGCTCGCGACGCCGATACCCACGCGGGTCTTGGTGCTTTCGTTTTCGAGTGGCTCAAACTCTGCCTCTAACCGCGCAAGGAGTTTAAGTCGCTCAGGTGACGTGCACGGCCAAGGATCAGTCCCAGTCATCCAAGTTTTCACTCTGGCCGCGCGCAGCCCACTCATCAGCGGGACAGCTCGATCAACATCATCACGCCCGGTGTGTTTGATGGCGGCCGCGATTTGATCGGCCGAAGTTTGCTGCGCAATAGAGTCCAAAGTCGCCACCACAGTGCTGATCTGAGTGGCGCGTCGAATGAGCGTGACCGCAGGATATGCCGCCACGTCTTGTTCGAAGGGGTCGGCCTTGTGCATCGAGACCACGGCTTCAACGGCAAATGTTTCGGTCACAAACGCCCGGAGCGTTGCGCCGTACTGGTTCGACATCCAGCGGTCTGCGCAGATAAACGCACAAACGCCTCCGTCGGTTAATTGCCTTAGCGCTGCCTCAAAAAACCCAACGTAAATATCCGCTCGCCCACGCATTGTGGGGTAAGTGCTGCGATAGAACTGCAGCGTATTTTCAGCAAAATCTTCGAGCCGAATGTAGGGCGGATTTCCGACGACGTACTTTGCCTTTGGCAACCGCGGCGCGCTCGCGAGGTAGTCCCCAGTGCGGATCCACCCGCGAGCAAGAGAGATAGCCTCGTCTCGACTCACGCCCCGACGCACCATGGCTTGCACAACGGCGGTCTGTGCGTGTTGAGCGCTCGCTTCATTGAGCTCAAATGCCAACAACGATGACGCACAATCACTCCACGGTCGGGATTGACGACGACAGCTCTCAATGAGGCGCTCTGCCATCGCTACAACAAACGCGCCGTGTCCGGCGGACGGCTCAACCGCGAGCGCATCGACGAGCTGTTCAGCAGGGTCATAGCCCGCGAGATCGAGGATCAAATCCACAGCCCAACGCCGGGTGTACACGACACCCGCGCTATTCGCAGTTGTCACCGGAGGAGTTGGAACCAAGAGAGAGAGTTGGGACGAGAGTGCCATTGAATATGTCGGGTTGCGTGGAGCACCACTGTTAGCACGTTCAGACCGATTGTCTGCATTAGTCGGTGGCGCGCGATAGTGGCGAGACAGCTACCGCAACTCAATCAGCCGAGAGCGACGGAATTAATTCCATTAGAACGGATTCGATTCCGTTTTGGCGCACTCGCAACCTACGCCAACACGCTCAGTCGCCCGCTACGGACACCGCACCGGCGTGGTCGTGTACTGAATCATCGGGCTACCCGCAGGCATCACCGTCACTTGGTACGTTGTCCCCACCACGGGCATCCATCCGCTGGGCGAAAACGCCTGCGCGTTGCCGCCGCCATAACCACCCGCGAGGTTAACGGGCGTGACCGCGAGCATGCGCCCCGAGGGCATCTCTTGCACGGTGACCGCGGCGGGACCACCACCAAACGGTGCGCCCGCTTGCTGCACGTGCCACACGTTGGACTGAAACGTCTCGATCGGCGCAAACCCACGGTTCGGATAGGCGACAAACGCTGGCTGAGCCCGCGCAGTTCGCTGAAACACCTGCATGCATGAAGCTCTGCCAGTGGTCCCAAAAAAGGTCGGTCCCAGCTGCGAAAATAAACACCAGCGACGGTGTCCTAAGTTTTGGTCACGCTCGTTGATGTACAGCTCGATAGAGCTGAAGGCCGTGCCGCCAAGCGCTAAATTGCTCGATCCCGCGCCCATGGCTCCAGCCGCTTGGTAGCAGCGCCAGTTGTTGGGTGGCATGTGACTGAGCATGTTGTTGGCGGTCATCATCACGGCGCAAGGTTGCTGGTTGGTGATCTGCGAGGGATCAATCGTGGTGGGCCCAACGCCCACGAGCCAGCGGTACAAATTGAGTATTCGCAGCGCGGCTTCTTGCGTCCCGGGTTGAATCGTCCCGAGCTCGCAAGCGGCAGCGTTGCCCATCCATTCGGGGTTTGGACCCGGTGCACGGTCGCGGGTCCAGCGAGCGCACATCTGCGCGCTTGTTCGCGTGACGGGATCATCCCCGTTGCCTGGAGCGCTCGGGACATCCAGCAACCCCGTCGGCACATCCACCCGCGCATTCGGAACGTCCCCCCGCGCATTCGGTACATCCCTGACCCGATTGGGCACATCCACTCCCGGCGGAATATCCATCGGCACATTGGGCTCGTCGTCCTGTATCAGCGTCCCGTCCATCAGCTCACCACCGTCGGGGATGCCCATTGGACCGCCGCAATGCATGCTCATCAGCGTCACGGTGCCCACGCAGACAACGCTGTGAAGGGCTTTGGCAACTCGCTTACGACGGATATTTTGCATGGGTTATTATCCTTCAAATACAGCGTCGGTGATCTCGAGTCCGCGATCAATAATAGCGAAGCCCTCGCGAAGCTGAGCCTCGGTGATACATAGAGGCGGATTGCAGGTGAAAGAGCTCCAGCGCGAGAAGGTGAAGAGCCCATTTTCTTTGAAAAATCCCGCGAGTTTCGTGATCGCTGGGTGCGAGCCATTGTACGGCGCGATGGGCTCGTTTTTGCTGTTCTTGCGGATGTCCATCATCCCGAACAACCCGATGTTGCGACCCTCTGAGACGCTGGGGTGCTTCGCTTGAAGACGGTCCATCTCTTCGCGCATGATCAGGCCCATCTTCGCAGAGTTTTCGACCATCTTTTCATCGAGCATCACACGAATAACGGCCTCGGCGGTCGCGAGCCCTACAGGGTGCGAGTTATACGTCAACCCACCCCAGAACACGTTTTTCTTAAAGTGCTCGTGGATCTTCTTGCTCATCCCCACGCACCCGAGCGGAAAGTAGCTAGAGGTCAGCCCTTTGGCCAAGGTCACCATGTCGGGGACAAAATCAAAATGCTCATACGCCAGCATTTTTCCAGTGCGTCCCATCCCGGCCATCACTTCGTCGCAGATGAGCAAGATGCCGTACTTGTCCAGCATCGCGCGGAGCTTCTTAAACCAGCCCTTCGGGGGGACCAAGACGCCGTTGGTTCCGGTGACGGTCTCAGCGATCATTGCGGCGATGGTGTGGGGGCCCTCGTACTGGATCACCTCTTCGAGATAAATGAGGTGATTCTCACAGCGCTCTTCGTCGGTGGCACCAAACGAAAAATTATACGGCGTGGGGTCCATCACGTGCACGATCCCCGGTGAGCCCGGCTCACTTGGCCAGCGGCGCGGGTCGCCCGTGAGCATCATCGTCAGGTTGGTCCCGCCGTGATAGCTGCGATAGCGGGCCAAGATTTTGTGCCTCCCGGTGAACAATCGGGCAGCACGAACGGCGTTTTCGTTCGCTTCGGCACCACCGAGAGTGAAGAAAAACGACTGCATCCCGGGGACGATCTCGTGCAAAAGTTTGGCGACACGGGCGCGTACCTGTGTGGCGGTCTGCGGATACACAAAGATCAGCTCATCGAGCTGGCGCTTCATCGCTGCGATCACACGGGGATGCGCGTGACCGATCAGCACGCTCATCAACTGCGCGTTGAAGTCCAAAATCTTCTGGCCTTCGGGCGTGTACAGATACACTCCCTCTGCGCGCGCGATGGGAAGTGGGTTGACCGCATCTCCAGCGCTCCACGTGTACATCGTGTGCTCTTTGCAGGCAGAAATCATGTCCGCAGTGCTCATCGGCTCTGCGGCAAACTCGTTGGGGTATCCTAGGTACTCGCTCTTTGTCATGGCACAGATGGTTTTACACCCATTGCGACCGCATGACTATTGATCGCGAGGCCCAGACCGCTGTCAGCTTTCACCGCCGGAGGACCCTTGACGATCGGGACCACGAGCCTGAAAAATCAGCAACGTGCATGGTCGCTAACATCCATTCTCAGGGCCGCTACCTCGACATTCTTCCGCCAGAGACTGCGCAAGAGCCCGATCCAGCCGGGGTGATTCGCACCATGGATGTGCACGAAGCGCTCAAAAATGGGGCCCGCGCGGTGCTGCATCCGCTGGCCTCTACGGGATTGGTGTTGGCCGCAGAAGAGGCCGTCGCGAATGGTTTGCTCGTGATCGACCCGGCCCTGCTAGAGATTTTGCTCAGCCCCCGCAAGCGCGAGAGGCCCGAAAGCGACGGGCTGTCGCCACGAGAGAACACCGTCTTGCAGCTCATCGCGGATGGTCAGTCGAACAAGCAGATCGCCAGCACCCTCGGGATCAGCGAAAACACCGTAAAATTTCACAGCAACTCGTTGATGAAGAAGCTCGGGGTCCAGTCGCGCACCGAAGCGGTCGTGCGCGCAGCGAGGCTCGGAGTGCTCGTACTTTAGGGCGAATCTAGCGGCCATTCGCTCATCGCGAGGGGGCGTCCCATGTCGCCCATTGCCACTACGTACAACCAACGAAACGCACGAGCCAGACCGCTTCGTGCAAAGATCGCAGCAGCGGGTGTGGTGGGGTCGCTGATCCCGATGGCGCTGCGGACCAAGCCGATCAACCCGGTGTCTGCGCGAGGGAGCTCGACAATGTCGCAGTCGGGCTCAAGCCCCCCAAGCTGACGGGCTCGGTCGAGGGCCATCAAGAAGCCTCCCTCGTGGTCCGCAAGTCCGTTGTGCAAGCCCATTTCGCCAGTGAAAACACGGCCCTCGGCGATGGCGTGAATTTGCTCGCGTGTGCGGTGGCGTCCGGCGGAGACCCGATCGAGAAAGAGGTTATAAAACTCGCGAATTAAGTTGCCCACAATGGTGAGCTCGTCCTCAGAGAAGGGCCTGTAGATGCTGTCCATGTCCGCGTGTTCGCCGCGGCGTGAGGTCTCGATCCCGATGTGCAAGCGCGTAAGCAAGGGGGCGATGTCGGCTTTGCCGAAGAAGATTCCGATCGAGCCGACAAGGGCGGGCCGGGGTGTGTAGATCTCCCTGGCGGGCGCAGCGACGTAGTACCCACCGCTGGCGGCGATGCGGCCAATACTCGCGATCACTGGTTTTACCCTCGCCAATCGTGACAGCGCGCGCCAGATGCGCTCGGACGCTGAGGCGGATCCTCCCGGGGAGTCAATGCGCACGACCACTGCTGCCACACGATCAGACGCGGCCAGCGCCCCGATCGACTCGATCAGCGTCTCGTCCCCCACCATGTTGCCCAAAAATGGAACGCTCTGCGATTCGCCATCAATAATGTCTCCGTCAATGTGCAGGACCGCGACCGAACGGCCCCCTGCCCATCGCAACGGTTGGCGCACGACGTAGTCGCCTTGACGGACCACACCCGCATTGAGCTCGTTTGAGAGCGACGTTGAATAGGTCTCAAGCGTGACCACCTCATCGACGAGTGAGTGTGTGCGCGCTTGCTCGGCTGAGTAGGGACCATGAAAGATAATATCCTGCATTTCTGCAGGCGTTTTGTGATGCGCGTCGGCCAGTCGTCCCACTAAGTACCCCAGCAAGCTGTCCAACAGTGAGGACTCTTGCTCAAGGGCCTCGGGGGTTGAGCCACCACGGGTAAACTGCTCTGCGGCGGACTTCCACGGACCAATGCGAACAAACTGTGTGCGCACGCCGAGCTGCGCGAGCGCGTCGCCGAGAAAAAATCGTGTCGTGCGAAGTCCTGCAGTGCGCACAGTGGCCATGGGGTCAATCGCGACGTGTTGCGCACCCGTGCACGCAATCAGCGCTGAATTTGCAGCATCTTCGAGGTGACATCCGACGTATTTTCCCGACGATCGAAGGCGCAAGAAGGCTTCGCGAAGCTCATCCGCGCCGGCTAAGCCGTGCAGGTCCGCGCGGGGGACAAACAGCACACCCCGAACGGAGGGATCATTGCGATAGCGCTCAAGTCGCAAGAGCAATCGCGCAAGACCGCGTGCGCCGAGCTCGTCATCGACACGGACAACTACCAACTGCGCCAACTCGGGGATCGCGCGGTGGCGCTCGGCGTCCCAGCCGGCGGTTGAGTACATGCCGAGGCCAGAGAGGTTTCCTTGGAGATTTCCAGCCACAATGGGGCCGCCACCGAGCGAGTATTGCCCCCAGGCGAGCTCAACTCCCAGCGTGCTTCGCCACACCCCACTCGGCAAGTCCATCGTCCCCTCGCCACGAATCCGACCAAACGGAACCCTCACCTGAGCCCCCACCCGCACGTTGCCCGTCAGCGCCTCGGTGATCGTCCCGTCCACCGCCACCGTGAGCCTATCAGACTCAAGCGGCCGAATCCCCACGCCAGCGGTGAGCGATCGCAGCGCTCCCGCAGCGGGTGACCGAGGACCGAGTAGGTTGGGCGATGCGAGACCAAACGACCACATCGCGCTGGGCCTATAGAGCAGCGCGAGATCCAGCGCCGCTGAGCCTTCAAGCGAAGCTACCGATCCAGACCCGTACGCGCCGGTGAACCGCGCGCGTGCTCCCAGCGAAAATCCACGCGAAATAGCGTATGCTGCGGTCGCCTCTGCGGACACCACGTGCGCCAACCGACCGTCCACCACGGGTCGCAACCAAGAGGCTCCGAGCCCCACTCCAAACCCCAACGGCAACGGAACCGCCCACGTCAACGCCGTCGCGTCGTACGTTGAGCCCAAAGCCATGGGAACACCGGGAGGCGCCACGCGCATATCCCACACGTTGACCAAACGGATTGAGCTTGCGCGAAGCTGTGCTGCGAGCGCTGGGTTGCTGCGAACTCCGTCAGCACTCGTGCCCGCGCCTACAGTCTCAGCAGGAGAGACGGGCTGGGCGAAGACCGTTTGCGCTGTGGCTTGTTTTGAAACACTTGTGCCAACGAGCGCGCTCACTGTGGCGAGAGTGAGCGAGCAAAAATGAGATCGGGGGGATTGCACGGGGCGCTAATTGTGCACGCACAGCTAAGAAAATACCGCAGAAAAGACCGACGAAATGCACTCCGCTCGGTCCGACAGCAAAGAAGATATTTCTTCCACTGACACCGTGAGCCCCACGGGGTATGTTGCACCCGTTCATGTCGCTGCGCCGGGTTGCATGTTTGGTTGGTTCACTTGTGATGTTCGCAGGCCATGCGTCTGCGCAACAAGCTGCGAGCGGTGTGCATGAGCCAGAGCCCAACGGAGCCCCTCCACTCGGCGGCGCGACCAGCGGCGACACAAACACTCGCGCGGTCGCACACTATGAGCGAGGTCGCGCCCACTACGCCACGGGTCGCTATCGCTCAGCGATCGTTGAGCTTGAAGCGGCCATTCATCTCGCTCCAAACCTCACAGATCTGTACTACGACCTCGGGCTTGTGTATGAGCGACTCGGTCGTCTCGACGCCGCACGGCGCTCGTACCGGACCTACCTTGAGCACGCGAGCGATGCCGCTGAGCGCGAGAGAACCCAGCGAATTCTCACACGCTTAGAGGGCGCCCAGCGAGAGCCGCTAGAGTTTGTCTGGGGCGGTGGTCCCTTGGGGCGCGCCGATGCGCTCTTTTGGGGTCTCACCGTGGGCGCGAGCGCCTCGCTTGTTGGCGGCGCGGTGTTGTTTACGCTTGGCGTGCTCTCAAGCAACCGCAGCGACGAGCTGCTGACGCAGGGCAGACCCGGTGAGTCGCGAGATGTGCGCGAGCTCGCCACGGTTGAGCTCGCCTCGGGCATTGGGCTCTTGGCAATCGCTGGAGGTCTAGGGACAACAGCGGGGATTTTGTACGCGATTCGCCCCGCGCGCGACCCATCGCTCACGCCCTTGTGTTTTACTATTTTGCCGGGCAGTGCGTCCCTGCTGGTTCGGTTCTAAGCTTCAATCCTATGACCCAAGCTCCTCGTTTGCTCGCCCTCGATCTCGACGGAACTCTCTTGCGCCGCGACAAGACCATCGCTCCCATTGATCGCGACGCGATTCGCGCATGTATCAACGCGGGAGTTCATGTGGCCATTTGCACCGGACGCATCACGCTGGGGGCCCTTCCGTCGGCACGCGAGCTATCGCTCACCACGCCCATGATTTGCGCCGATGGCGGCGTGCTCGCTCACCCAGAGACCGGCGAGAGACTTTATCAAGACCCCATCCATCTCGACGCTGCCACGGCGATGGTGCACCTGCTTGAAGCAGAGCTGTTTCAAACGTGCGTGTTTATGTACAACGAGATCCACGCCAACGAGCGCTTCGAAGCCCTGCTGCCATTTTTGCGAACCTGGTCCCCCAACGTCCACTCGCACGAAAACCTCAGCGCCGCTTCTGCGTGGAAAAGTCCGACCGATATCTCAGTCGTGTTAGCCGTCGGGCCCGAAGAGCAAGCCAAGACCTTTGGCGCACAGCTTCATCGAGAGCACTCAGTCCATGCGGACGTGGTGACATGGCGCGCGGGTGGGTCGAGCAGTGATAGGTTTGCAGTGATGGCGCGTCCGGCGGGGATTAACAAAGGCAGCGCGTTGTTGAAGCTGGCGGCAAGCCTGGGTGTGGGGCAACAAAACATCGCTGCGGTGGGAGATTGGCTCAATGACATTCCGATGTTTGAGGCCGTGGGACGGTCGTTTGCGATGGGGCAGAGCCCCGTGGCGGTGCGTGAAGCAGCGACCGATAAGCTCGTCGCGACCTGTGACGACGGCGGTGGCGTGGCGGAGGCCATTGAGCGATGGATGGCATCGTGAATAAGCTATCTAGCCGGCGCGAGCTGCTGTTGGGAGCTATCGCGATAATCTCAATTGGATTGCACGCCACTCAGTGCAGGCGAACGACGCAAGATGCGCAGGTACGGTGTGCATTTTGTGGGATGCGGATCGCAGCAGACTCGCACTGGCAAGCGGGCGCGCAAGGCGAGCGTGAACAGGCGCTGCACTTTGACACTCCTGGGTGCTTGCATCGGTACAGACTGCAGACCCCCGCGCGAGTGGTCACTGCGCCGTGGGTGATTGAGTACTATGGGACAGCGCAAGTGCATCGGGATGCAACCACCGTGCGGTACGTGGTGGGCAGCACCGTGACTGGGCCCATGGGCGCGGATTTGATCCCCGTAGACGAGAGCGCCGTCGCGAGGTTTAGGACAGACCACAGCGGCAGCCGGGTGCTTCGGTACGAAGAGATCAACGCGCAGGTGTTAAGAGAGCTGTAGAGTTGGGGGTGGGCATACAGGGTGGATTCGGGCCAAGTCTGCGGCTGCGAATCGTGCGACACTGAACCCACGGTGAACAAACGGCAGCCACGCGCAATGCGGTCTTGCTCAGTGCTTATAGGATGCACTGTCATCGCAGTGTCGTTGGCGAGCACGATCGCGAGCGGCCAGACAAGTCAGCCCTCTGGGCCCACCCCACCGATAGCGGGCGGGGTTTCACCCGCGAGACCCTCCACAACTTCGTCGGGAGTTCGCTTTCGATTCGGTGGAGGCACACACGCAGGCGTCATGGCACCGTTGGGCAATGGCTATCGTTGCTGTTTAGTCGCTGGCGGCATCGCGGCGTTCTTTCGGCTCGGAGCCCAGATTGACGATGCATGGGCACTGGACTGGCAAGTGTCTAGTGCGTGGCTCATCGAGTTCGCATATGTGCGGATGAATGTGTATTTCGACATTCTTGCGAGCCCGTATTTTAGCGCAGCGTTCGGCCCGATGCTCGGATACGTCGCGACCTTGGGCTTTAGGTCGTATTCTGGCCTGGGGTTTGGCGGCGGGAGCGTCCGGCTGTCATTTCAATTGGGACACAGTGGGGAGTCTGAAGGTCCAACGACGTCATGGACACTCGGCGTCGAGAGCGATCTGGGAGGATTGTTCTCAGTGGGCAGCAGTGGGTCCGCGCCACCTCTGGTCATCGCGGGCTATCTGTTTCTCGGCGGACAATACACGGGGCGATAGCGATTTAGCGGCACCGTTGTTTGTGGCTTTTCGTTCGTGTTGGTCTCGCGATACATCCCACTCGCGATGCGCGACCGTGACCG
>JANNCG010001377.1:0-8132 GCA_031386385.1 Myxococcales bacterium | reverse complement strand
GTCATGGATACGACTCGAAAATCTGTCGGACGCCCCAAGCGCCGCTTCGCGGATCGAGCAACTACCTGTTGCCCGCCTGTGGCAGCAGGTGTTGCAAACGATCTTTGCCAATATCGTGAACGAGCCGGAGATCGCTCGAGTCGCCGAGCGGTTTCGCGAACTGTCCATGAATGTTCGCCAACCAAACCCTTGGGTGATTTTTCACTTCCACGAACAGGTGTCGTGGCATCTTATCTTCGATCCAACAACGGCTCGCTTCGACGCTCTGAGCGCAGCCATTCCGGGGATCAATTTGTCGTAGTGGGCGAACTCACCCGCCGTGGCTATACAACAGCGTTGTCTTCGCGACGAGGACGCGATTGACTGAGGTGCTCTCGACAAACACCGCGAAGTCTCCGTGATTGCCCGGCTTCACTTTGCAGCTTTCCCCCTCGGGAAATCCCAGCAATCGCCTTGCCTGCCCCCCGCCATAAATCGCGCCCGTTTTATGATTTAGAATGACCATGCGCTTGCGGGCTTGGACCGTCTCGGGCTTGGTGAGCTCGTAGTAGGCCCGCCCCGTTTGGTACTTGGTGCCCACGATCGCGGCGGCCTTCTTGTCCTTCTTCAGAATGTCTTCGACCACCACGCGAATGGCTCCACCGGCCTTCAACGTCCATCGCTCAAACTTCGAGGACAAATCTTCAAGCGTCCCCGAAACTTCCGCAGTGCTCACGCTCGATAAGTCCGTGACGAAAAACTTCGAGACCGCGCGTTGGCCATCTTTGCGGGCTTCGTAGAAGCTCTGCAGCCCTTGCGAGACTTGCGTTCCCAGCTGTTCGGCGCCTTTTTGATTGGCCTTCCACTCGGCGATATTACCCTCGGGAACACCAAATTTTCTCAGCGTCTTGACGCCGGACTTGGGGCACATGAACACAAAACTCCACCGCCCAGTTGCCTGGTATTTTGCTAGGTCTTCTCGAAATGTCTTCTTAAAAACGCGCGATGAATTTTCGAACCCATCGGTGATCGTGATGATCAAAAAGCTTGTGTGTTCGCTGTCTGCTCCGGGCAGCGCGCTCAAGTGCGCAGAGGCTGTTCCGACGCCGTCGAGCAGAGCTGTCGCACCACCGAGGCGAAAGGTTTTGTCATCCATAGGGACCAGCTTTTCTGCCGCTCGCACAAAGAACCGCGGCTTATCCACCACGCTGTGAAACGTGTACAAGCTCGCGTAGCTCTTTTGTCCGGTGAGCGCTGCGTTGATCTTGATCGCTTCCATCTGTTGGTTGCACGACGCCACCACTGGCTTGCGGATTCCACTCATGGATCCGCTGCGATCCAACACAATCGCAACATAGGTTGTTGGCTCTGTCGGAGTCGACAATTTCGCTTCCGGCGGGGGTGCGACGATGGCGGTCGGACCCTTTCTCACTGCTGCTTTTCTCGGCACATTTGCAGACGGACGCTTTGCAGTCGGACGCTTGGGTGCTGCTTTTTTTGCAGCGGTCTTTGGCGTTCTTGCCGGTGCCTTCTTTGGCCCTTTTGCAACAGTGGTCTTTTTCGCGGATACCTTCGACGGTGCTTTTTTCATGCGACTCTCCTGAATCGCGCTCGAAGATACCACCCTCAGTACAAGCAGAGAATGGCGCTGCAGGGGCGCGGCGGTTCAGGTGAAGGCACGACATCTAGACCATGGTGGTGACCGTTTGCGATGAGTCATCTGATTTGTTAGCAGTGGCAGACTCCATGCGTTGCCCGCAGATAGTTGCTACAATCCATCCCATGGTAGGATCAATTTCTTGAAGCAGTACACTGTCTTGGGTGCACTGCGTCGCCGTGCCCAATGGGTTGCCGGAGCAATTGGGTTGCTGAGCGGATGTAGCCGAACCGTCGTGGGCGGACGCATGGATGGCGCTATGCGGGACATCCCCACAAGCGAGCGGGACGCGTCGATGGCGAACGTCGATACGGGCGTATTCGTGGGGGACTCTGCGAGCGATTCAATTGATGTCCCCAACGTGGATTCAATTGCGCCGGTGGATGCACCCGGCCCGCCGGCGCCGACACCACGACCCATTTTTCCCGTATCACTCGGCGATGTCAGCCTGCGTCGGCCTACTTTGCGTTGGCAATTGCCAGTCGGAACCGATGGCGCCGAGGTCTCTTTGTGCCGCGATAGGGCATGCACCCTGTTGATCGAGACCGTGCGCATCGTGGGCACATCCATGCGCCCCAGCGTGGCGCTGCCTCCGCGAAGCGTGGTCTTTTGGAGGCTTCGCGCAACGGTCGGCGCAGCAACCAATATAACCTATAGTCCAACGTGGCTCTTTCACGTCCCAGCCACTGACAACTCTTCCAACATCGATACGAGCTCAAACCCCCACTTCGACCTCAACGGCGACGGTTTTGACGACATCGTTGTCGGGGCGAGCACTTCTTCTCCGCGCGCTCAGATCCAGGCTGGGACCGTCAGCGTGTTTCACGGAAGCGCGGCGGGCGTCTTACAAACCGTCGCGCGTGTGCTCGAAGGAGTGGCAGCGAACGATCTCTTCGGTTGCTCGGTGGCTCACGCGGGGGATGTCAACGGGGACGGTTTTGGCGATCTCATCGTGGGGGCATACCAGGCCGCTCCAGGGGGGCGTTTAGACGCCGGAGCAGCGAGCGTGTTTCACGGCAGCGAAGGGGGCATTTCGGTGAGCCCGTCGCAGGTTTTGGAGGGCGCCGTCGCGAGCGACCTCTTCGGCTCATCAGTGGCGGGCGCTGGAGATGTGAACGGGGATGGTTTTAGTGACATCGTCGTGGGTGCGTTTAACGCCTCGCCAGGCGGCCGCGGCAATGCGGGGACCGCGAGCGTATTTCACGGCAGCGCAACGGGCGTATTGCGAGATCCAGCAATCGTCCTTGAGGGTGTGTCGGCGAACGAGCGCTTCGGGTTTTCAGTCGCGGGCGCTGGCGATCTCAACGGGGATCGGCTGTCGGATCTCGTCGTGGGGGCATACCAGGCCGCTCCGGGTGGACGGCGCGATGCTGGACGCGCGAGCGTGTTTCAAGGCAGCGCGATGGGCATTCAAATGTCTCCCACGCAGGTCCTTGACGGTGTCGCAGCGACGGACCAGTTTGGATTTTCAGTAGCGAGCGCGGGAGATTTGAATGGGGATGGTTTTGGTGATTTGATTGTCGGTGCGATCCAAACTGACCCAGGCGGACGGGGCAATACCGGAAGAGCGAGTGTATTTCATGGCAGCGCGATGGGCGTTTCGCGGATTGCGATGAGAGTCTTGGAAGGTGTCGCCCCGGGTGGATTGTTTGGATTTTCAGTGTCGAGTGCGCGAGATCTCAACGGTGATGGCTTCGGGGATCTCGTTGTTGGAGCTCAAGCCGCTGCCTCTGGCGGACGCTCATTTGCAGGGACCGCAAGTGTGTTTTATGGAGCGGCGATGGGCGTCCCCATGACGCCCACGCGTGTGATCGAAGGCGTCAGAGCAAACGATCGACTCGGATACTCAGTCGCGGGTGCCGGGGATGTGAACGGAGACGGCTTCGCCGATATTGTCGTCGGTGCGTTTACTGCCTCTCCTGGTGGCCGTCGCGATGCTGGAGCTGCGAGCGTTTTTCAAGGGACCGCGATGGGGATTCCCGTGACCCCGGCGTGGATATTCGAGGGACGGGTGGCGGGAGATAATTTTGGCTGCTCGGTCGCGAGTTCCGAACGTGCCCACCGGAGCGTCGTATGGCGGGTCTTCGCTCTAAGCTGAGCGCTTGAACCGGCTGGAATGCATCCATGCCAGACGTGAGAGGCTCGCTTGAGTCACACAAATTTTTATGTGCGCGCTTGCCGGCTCTCACTTCGCTCGCGCTGAAACATCGCTACGCCGGTCACCACAAATCCCATGCTCAAGCCGACACCAAATACCTGCGCCGAGTATTGTGGATAGATCCACGCGCCCAACATGGCTGGCACGAGGGTTAGCAACGGCCAATAAAAGACCGGCGAGATCAGGGCTCCGCCGAGCGCAAAATCCGTCGTTGCGAGCAGAAAATCCACCGAGATCATCGCAGAGAGTGGAAGCCCGTAGTGCACGACAATCAAACGATGCCCAAGCATCGCGGCGAGCGATCCCAGCGACCAGATCGCCACGCGGCGGTTGCTTGTTGTCCCGAGCATGGCCCTGCGTCCCAGAAAAATGAGCCCCAGCAAGATCACCATGATCAACGCCAGCCCCTTGGTCAGCTCAACGGCCGTGAGTGGATCGTGTGTCAATGCGCGGCGGACTGAGTTGGCTGTCAAGACTAAGCCCACCGCGGTCACACCCATAAACATTCGAAAGCGTTGCTGCGATGAGACTCGAAAGTCCAGATCGCGCTCGTACGCTTGCAGTCGTTGTGCTTCGTCTTGAGCGTGTTTGAGCTTATCTGCCAGCCCGTTTAGCGCTTGGTCATGCGCTGGATTGCGCTGCGTCATCTCTGCCGCTACGGCCGCTGCGGCATCGAAGTTGTTGCGAGCTATTTCGCTGTCAAAAAGCAGATCAAGGCAGTCTTGCAGTCCCTTCTTGGCGTCGAGGTTTTCATCCCACTCTCGAAGCGCTTGGCCAAAGGCAAAGCGGCACTCGTTGCCGACCCGTGCAACCCGTAGCGGGTCTGCCTCCGAGGGGTTCACTAAGAGAGCGCGAAGCTCGCCGAGCAAAGCGACCGCAGTGCCGGCGAGAGAGACGCTGTGCACGTGCGACATGCAGTCGACCAACCGCTCACGAAACGCCGCCGCCGAGCCCAACCGCAGCGACGACTCACGCTGCATTGATACGTGACAGAGCGCGGTAAGCTCACGCGGCACTCTGTCTGAGTGTGTGATCGCGACCGAAGCCACTGCGTTGGCGAGGACATCTTGCAGCGAGCCTCCCCGATGCGGAGGCAATCCCGTGAGCGCACGGTGCAGGGTTGCGCCAAGGAGGTACACATCGGTGTATGGGCCAAGCGGACCAAAGCCGTTTGAGATCATCTCTGGCGCCATGTAAGACGGTGTTCCGGCAAAGGATTGTGGAGCAACACGGTGATCTGTCATGCGCACGGCCACTCCCCAATCGACGAGATAGACATCGCCGCGCGTCCCGATCATCACGTTTGCAGGCTTAATGTCTCTGTGTAAAATACCACGTGAATGTGCAAACTCTACTGCATCGCATACGTCCATCAAGATCTCGACGTTGGTTCGCAATCGATTGCCAAAACGCTTGATCAACGGCTGCCAGCCTTCATGCGCAAAATCGTCAAGCAGCGTCTCCCAGGACACCCCGTCAATCTTCTTCATCACCAGCAATGGTTTGCCATTCTGATCAAGTCCGACCGCGTGGACCGGAACAATATTCGGATGCTCTAGCGAGCCGGTGAGTACGGCCTCATGCAACAATGCTTTTGTATAATATTTGTCCGCAAATTCTGGCTTGAGTGTCTTGATCGCCACGTCACGACGCAGCGACTTCTGTGTGGCAAGAAGCACTTGTCCCATTCCCCCCTCTCCGATCACCCCGCGGACTTGAAGCTCTGCACTCAGGTCTGCCTCCGCGCGAGCGTTCATGAGAAGCGCAGGAAGTCCGTCCCTCGCTGAGTCCCCCATCACGGTTTCGGTCACTTCAGCCGTCGTGCGGTCACGTGCCCTGTTGCGGGCCGCGAGCTCATGCGGCGTAATCGTTGCTCCATAGTCCATGCCAGGGACATCCGGCGGCAACTCAAGCGCTTCGAGCTCCGAGTCATTCACGACCCGGGAGACTACAGTTCTCTGGCTTCGTTCGTCACCCCTTTCGTCACGATCTTTGCGGTCGAGCAGGTGCCGAACTGAGTCCTAAGTTGAGCACTGGCTCGCTCGTGCAATGCGCTCTGAACGCGTGCGCGGCGGCCTGAATGTTTCAAAGTGCTACGAAAGGGCTGTGCGAAGGTATCGGACTGAAACAGCAGACGCGTTGACACGCCTCTGAGCGTTGGCCCGGCGATTGCGTTTGCCTCGGTGATGAACCTACCTCGACACCCCCAACATGTTCTCGCTGCAGCGCAGCGTCTCGCCAACCGTCTGACGCGCCCAGCTTGGTTTGGAACACTCCATCGCACCAAACCTCTTAGCACCGAGTGGGGCTATGACCGAGGCTTGCCGATTGATCGCCACTACATCGACGGCTTTCTCACTCGTTATCAGAGAGATTTGTCCGGGCCGACCCTTGAGATTGGCGATCGACGGTACATTCGACGGTTCGCCGCCCCTGAGTCCACTCACTCTGTTCTGGATATTGTCGCAGATGGTGGAGCAGATATCGTGGCTGATCTCTGTGACCTCGGTCGACTACCGACGGCAAAGTTTCAGGCATTTATCTGTGTTCAGACGTTGCAGTATGTCTCGTCTGTACCGAAGGCGCTCGAAGGGGCCAAGCAGTTGCTAAAGCCGGGAGGGGTGCTGCTCGCTACCGTCCCAGCGATTGCAGGAATTGATCGTGGCGCGCGAACGCTTGATCGATGGCGATTCTCGGCGTTGCAGACAATGACCTGGCTGCGCGAGGTGTTCGGCCCGGACGCGAACCTTCGCGTTGAACCGATGGGCAACCCCCTCACGGCCTGTGCGTCGTTGATGGGTCTGGCACGCCAGGATCTTTCTGTGGAGGACATGAATGTACAGAACAGCGATTATCCCGTGATTCTTGGCATTCGGGCAGTCAAGTCTGCCTCGCCGTTAGGCTGACCTTTCAGCTGTTTCGATCAACTGCCGAAAGCGGGCTTCGCCTTCAGTCGTCGAAGCATCGTACTACTGCGCCAGTGTGGCGAGAAGCGCGTCTACATAACGATCAAGTGAAGCATGCGTACGCACGATGTTCGTGCCAGCCGCGGTCAACGAACGTTGCAGTTCGCGACTTCGGCCGAGCTCAACGACGCATTGTGCGAGGGATGAGTGATCCGCGCGGAGGACACCACCGTGGGCGTCGAAAAATGCGAGAGCGCCTCCGGAGGGATGAGCGATCACAGGCGTCCCGACAGCCATGGATTCGAGCCACGTGAGACCTTGGCCCTCGGTCTCAGAGCGCGAGATGAAGAGCAATGCGTCTGCATCGCCGTAGACACCGGGCAAGGTTGCTCTGTCGATTGCCCCGCAAAATTCAACGAGATCTTGCACTCCCAGTCGTGCCACGTGCGCCTCAAGCGTCGCTTGATACTCCGTTGAAACTGCAGCACCAACCAGTCGGAGCAACGGATGGATCCCTTGACGTTTGAGCTCTGCGACGGCTTCAATCGCGAGCTCTGCACCCTTTTCTGGATGCAGTCGACCGACGAACAACAGCTTCGGACGAAGTGGATCCATTGTTCGCTCTGCGCGCGGAGTCCAGCGCGACAAGTTCACACCCTGCGAGCAGACTGTGCCAACACCCAAGCGGATGCCAGTAGAACGAACGCGCTGCCGCAAGGGCTCTGAGAGCCACAACACCCGATCGCAGTTCATGGAGCCCCATTGGTGTTTCGCGAGCGGACCGGTGTCAGCCAATCGCTTCGCCAAACGTCCCAAAAGCGATCGCGGGTGGCGAGGTGCGTATGCGACGGGCCAGTCGTCGTTGACTGTGACCGCGACTTTCACCTCACGCTTCATCAGCGCCCGAAGTGGTTCTAGTCCCAATCGACGCAGAGAAAACACCAGCGCGCCGTCGAATTTTCGACCTTGAGAAAGCAGCTTGTTTACCGCTCGCGAGTTCAGCGCCGCCGCGGTCAAATGGCGCAATCGGTCGGTCTTGCTCGCGGTCGCAAACGAGCGACTCAGTGCGAGTGAGCGTACGACGTCGGGGTGATCGTCAGCAGCTCGGGCTCCACTGGTCACAACAGTGACGCGATGGCCACGATTGCGAAGAGCCTGTGCACAGTCGTCTGCCAGCAACTCATATCCCCCGTGGATTTCAGGTGGGTACACATTGCTTACGAGCAACAAGTCGAGCGGTCTCATGACTTTCTCGATTTTGCTGCGATTCGTCTGCGCGATGGTGACGTCCAGCGCTGCTTCATCGCGCGAAACAAAAACAATGGGTTGCCAACGATGTACCGTCGCGCGAGCCGAGTGGGCTCTTGATAGAGCCGCCAGAGCCACTCAAGGCCCACCTCGCGCATGGCCATTGGGGCGCGCTCGACTTTGC
>JANNCG010001348.1:0-13118 GCA_031386385.1 Myxococcales bacterium | reverse complement strand
CATCTACCTCGCTGTGCACAGCATCCCGTGCATCTGCATGTCCTTCACGCGTCCGAATATAGAGGTCGGTGCGAAAGCGCGTCCCTGCGCGGCCGACTGCAATCTGCGACGAGGTTCGCTCGACGAGCTTTGGCAACATGGCCTCGTACACCGGGTTGTCCACCATGTGCACTGGGCGTGGGTCTGCGGTACACGCGTGGCCTGTTTCGCCACCACAGGGCGCGCTCGAATAACTTGTTTGCGATGTAGTAGGCTCACTCGCAGACAGCGCGAGTCGCTCGCGTACAGCGCGGACAATGGCCTCAATGGTTTGTTCATCCATTCCACTCGCGAGCTCACTCGCAATACGACGAACAGTCATCGCGATGCACCGGTCCCAAAGATGGCCTCGCGGACGCGATCGCGTCGCAAGAACTGCGAGGGATCACCGGCTTTGTCCGTGAGCTTTCCCTCGGACCAGAGGCCGGTTTTTTCGAGCCACTGCTCAAACTCTGGCGTGGGACGCAACCCCAAGATCTCTCGCAGCGCGGCGTTGTTGTGAAACGAGGTCGTCTCATAGTTGAGCATCACATCATCCCCCGCCGGAATCCCCATCAGGTAGTTCACCCCCGCCATCGCCAAGAGCATCTCAAGGTTCTCAATATCGTTTTGGTCGCACTCAGCGTGGTTGGTATAACAAGCATCACACCCCATCGAAATGCCGCTTAATTTACCCATAAAATGATCTTCGAGCCCCGCGCGCGTGATCTGTTTGCCGTCATACAAGTACTCAGGACCTATAAAACCTACGACAGAATTCACTAAAAACGGCTTGTACCGTCGCGCGAGTCCATACGCCCGAGCCTCCATCGTGAGCTGGTCGGTCCCGTGGTGCGCGTTGGCCGACAGCGCGGTGCCCTGACCTGTCTCAAAGTACATCACGTTTGGACCCTGCGCGGTCCCGAACTCTTGGGTCATGGCGTAGGCCTCATCGAGCAGCCCCATCGAGACGCCGAAGTTTTTGTTTGCGCCTTCTGAGCCCGCGATGGACTGAAAGCACAAATCTAACGGCGCGCCCTTTTGCATCGCCTGCATCTGCACCGTCACGTGCGACAAAACACAGTTTTGCGTCGGAACGCCCAGCGCATCCATCAACGCTTTTGTTTGCGTCAAAATCTCGGCCGTAGACTCAACCGTCTCTGTCGAAGGGTTCACGCCAATCACCGCATCGCCGTTGCCATACGACAGTCCCTCTAAGATCACCGCAAGGATGCCCTCGACAGCGTCTCGCGGGTGATTGGGTTGCAAGCGAGAAGAGATTCGACCCGACAATCCCAGGGTATTGTTGCAACGTACAACTACTCGAATCTTTCGCGCGGCGGCCACTAAATCCATGTTGGACATGAGCTTGGTGACCCCAGCGATCATCTCAGGAGTGAGCCCGGGAGAGACCGCGAGCAGGTCCGCTCCGGTGGTGTGGCTGTCAAGAATCCACTCGCGAACTTGCGCGAGGGATTTGTTTTTTAGCCGCCTTCGCGCCGCGTGCTCACAAGTGTCTTGAAACAAACGCGTGAGCTCATCGCTCTCATAAGACACGCTCGGAGCCTCGTACAGCTCATCAAGCGTAAGCTCAGACAACACGCGCTTGGCTGCTACGCGCTCACGCTCACTGTGTGCTGACAAGCCCGCTTGCACATCGCCCGAGCGAAGATCATTGGCTTTGTTGAGCACCTCTTTGATCGAGTCAAACTGAAACACTCGGCCAAATACGCAGGCGGTTAGCGGGCGAGACATGAGATAAAAACTCCCTGAAAATTACCTCATTTTCGGCAACATGGACGCAATTAAACGGGGTGGTTTAGGTGAAAGATTTCACCGGGACACGGTCTTGACGCCCACAACGGCTTACCGTAGAAGCCTCAGTGACAATTTAATTCAGCGCACGATGAATGTGTGCACCAAGACAACCCGGTAGGGTTGTTGCGGGACACACAGTTGCTTTTGGGAAGCCGGTGAGAATCCGGCACGGCCCCCGCCACTGTAAACGAGGACGAACGGCGCGATGCCACTGGAACTTCTGAGGTGAACCAAAAATCACCCCACGTTCTGGGAAGGCGCGCCGGGTAGAGTGATTCGTAAGTCAGGAGACCGGCTATCGTGTTTTTGGCCACTCAAACACTGAGTGAACAATGTTTATACGTGATCGCGTATGGGTCTTGTTTGTTCGGTGGTGTCGCGGCGGGCGACCATGCCAACCACTCCGTTTTCGAATCTCTGGTGATGACATACTTCATCGAGTGACGAGGGCGGAGGTCTATCCAAAACAACGCTCGTTGTGGAAGCTAGAGGCATAGGTTTTTCGCACGACACGAGTCCCCTCTCTCAAGCGCGGGGAGCTTGAGAGATCCATCTCGTTCTCACAATCATTTGGAATTTTACATGCGAAAAACGTTTTTTCATTTTGCGGCCGCGCTCTCGTGTTCGGCACTCGTCGCTTGCCCAGGTCCTGCAACCAACAACGACGCGGGGCCTGATGTGGTTTCGCCAACGGACACCTTTGTTCAGACCGACATGCCTACCGCGGACCAGCCCTCGGTGGACGTAAACACGGACATGCCCACGGCAACGACGGACACACCCGACGTTGTCCTGATCGCCGACGCGAGTGACGCTATGGCACCCGGCTGCCCTACCACGCGCGTGCTCGTGAGCACCTCGGACAGCGCCGAAGGTGCGTTTGCCAACGGAACCATCACCCCGCGCGCAATCACCTATCTCCCTCCTCCCATGGGAGTTTCCGTTGAGCAAGACCACGTTGTGCGTCGTGCAGGTTGCCGCGTGTACGACCTTCGCCGCGCGTTTGGCGCAGTGGGCAATCAGCTCGTCGAAGTGAACGCAGCAAACCCGTACACCGCAGTGCGGACTCTGAACATCCCCGCCGTTGGCCCGATGATGGCGCAGCAAAATGCGAACCCTTACGATGTCGCAGAAGTCAGCGCCACAAAGAGCTTCTTAGTCCTATACAATGCACCCACTATATGGGTGTTTAACCCCACGACCACAACCATGAGTGGGACAGTGGATATCACGCCGTTTGCGGACGCAGATGGCATTCCTGAGTCGGCGTTTATCCGCGTGAGCAATGGTCGTGCGTACGTTGGCTTGCAGCTGCTCAATCGCCCGATGATGTACGCTCCGCCTGCAAATTCAGCGGTTCTTGTGCTGGATGCGAACAGCAATGCTCCCGTCGATCTGGACCCCATGACCATGGGCGTGCAGGCCACGATTCGACTGGGCTATGGCAATCCACAGTACGCATCGCTCACTCCGGATGGTCGCTATCTCGTGGTGGCGAGCACCGGTGGCTTTGGCTCTGAGACCGACGGCGGTGTTGACGTGATTGACACCACCACCAACCGAGTTGTTGCGACGGTCTCAAGCATGATGCTGACGGCGGATGCTACGGGCGTCGTGGCTGTCAACAACACGACCGCGTGGGTAGCAGTCCACTCTGGCTTTGGGATGGCCGCGCGCACACGCGTTCGCGAGCTCACTCTTGCAACGGGTGCACTCAACGCGATGGACCCCACCATGAGCACCGCGACGCTCGGTGATCTTCAAGTGGATCCCACCGGAACCGTGTGGGCCATTGAAGGCGCATTTGGTGCTCCAGGCCGCGTGTTTGCTTTTCCTCCGATGAACGCGGCCCCTGTGGTGTTTAGCCTCCCAGTGCGCGCAGACGCTGGCGCCACGGGGACGTACTCACTCGCGTTGGCGCCATGATCGATCACCGCCCTCGCCCTCACGCGATGCTCGGCGAACTGACTGTCCATCTGCAAATTTGCGGACGAACGATCGGGGTGACTCAGCTTGCACACAGGGTGATGTCTCTGGTGTTGCTTGGAGTCTTCGTGGGATGCGCGCCCATGGTCGGCGAGGATGCCATGGTGGCTGATCGTGGCGACGGTGGTGATGCAGGTGCTGCGAGAGCGGACGCTGGGCCGAGCGCTTTTGTGAGCCGAGTGATCTCGTTTGAGCCAGGCGAGGGTGCGGGGTTTGGTCAGTCGCGTATGCCAGACATTATATTGGGACCGCCGCAGGGCCGCAGTGAGTTTATGGGCTCGTTGGATGTGTTGTCCCTTGGCCGCGGAGGCAAGATCTGTCTCGGGTTTGATCGCGACATTGGCGATGGTCCGGGCGCGGATTTTATCGTGTTTGAGAACGCGTTTCGGGTGCTCGGCACCACGAGCACGTTTGTTGAGCTCGGTGAAGTGTCCGTCAGTCAAGACGGCGTGAGGTTTGTGATCTTCGCCTGCAATCCATTAGAGAGCAGCGGCTATACGGGCTGTGCGGGCGCCCATCCCGTGTTGTCTAGCTCTGCGAACGGGGTGAATCCATTAAACCCCGCCGTTGCGGGCGGTGACGCGTTTGATTTGCAATCGGTAGGTCTGCAAAGCGCGCGGGTCGTGTGTATTCGCGATTTATCCTCCCAGCCTCTGGCCTCGCCCAATAGCGGGTTCGACCTGGATTCTATCGGGGCAATCCATCAGCAATAGCGGCTCAGTTGGCGTGGGTGCGAGAATAATTTTTGTGTCCACGCAACTGTTGTTCGGGCTGGGTGATAGGAGCGCCGCACCGCACAGGACACTCTCTCTCAGAAAGGGGGATTCGGAGGGGACTTAGAAGTCGCGAGGCTTTTGAGTGAAGGAGTGAGAGTTGGGGGGGGCGGGGTTTTGTTCGCGTTGTGCCAAGACCGAGACGGTTGTCTCACGAGCGCACTCGCAGGCGACAACTCTTGACCCGCTAGGAGAACGCAATGACGCCTCAGGATGGCCCCTTTGCGCAGATAGGTTTTAGCGCTTCGCACACGATCGCACGATGCGTTGGCGCAGGCAATCTCAGTGCAGTGAGCAACATGGTGGTGCTTGTAGTTGGTGCGGCGATGGGGACGCTGGCAGCGATGGTGCTGCAGTCTGTGACTGCGCTTGTGGACGTGGATTCAATCTTAGATGTGGCCGATAGAGTGATGGACTTAGCTGAGTTTTCGCAGGGGATTTGGGATGCGCTGCGAAGCTGGTGCCGAGCCGCACGGCACGAACGAGCTTGAACGAAACCCGTTGCGCTAGCGATCAATCTCCGGTTCTTCGGGGATTGTCGCTGGGTTGATTTTAACCCCTTACCTGCAACACATCGTGAAGCCGGTGACTCGGGTCATTGGATTCGGATCGAATCCGCAAATGTGCGCCACATGTGACACGCAGCCCGCGCCCGATTGATGTGACCATGACCCCCACACAGCAGCGTATACTGCGAGCCGATAACCTTCTGGAAATTGACCGCCGGCCCCGCACGGGCCCGTGCCTTGCAGATTTGCTGTCGCAATGCTGTTGCCCATGCAGGTAAAATTCGCTGGAAAAGTCCCGTGAGGCGTCGGTAGCACGTCCGTATAGTTCAACCACGCAAACCCCGGTGCGTCGAAGTTTGGGACCGGAAGTCCTGGCGCCGCGTTGAGATCGGCGATGGTGCACTGTCGCCATCCCGCGGCACATACGTTGCGAGTTGTTGCCAGCGTGAAGGTGTCCGCGCTTCCACACGCCGCGATGTTGGGCCAGGTGGCGGCTTCATAAAATCCTCGTCGTCGTCCCGCTGCACAACCCAATGTTGAGCGGCAAGTCCCCGCTTCGCACAGCGCGTCGGCGCCACAGTTGTTGCCCAGCAATCCACAGTTGGCGGGGTTTGTTTGCAGGTTCACGCACGCGCCCATTGCACACGCGCTGCCCATCGGACATACGGTCCCGCACGCACCGCAGTGGTTGTTGTCGCGCTGCGGATTGACGCACGCTCCAGCGCACAGAAGGTCCGTAGGTGAACAGCGCAACACGCACGTGCCCATCGCGCAAGACTGCGTGAGAGCACACATGCGTCCGCACATTCCGCAGTGCGCTGGGTCTGACTGAAGATCGCGACAAGCGCCACCGCAGTTGGTCGTCCCTCCGTTGCACACAAGCTGGCACATGCTCGACACGCACGACTCGCCAGCGCCGCACACGCGCCCGCACATCCCGCAGTTGAGTGGGTCGCGACCCGCGCTTACGCAGCTTCCGCTGCAAGCCATCTGACCCATGGGGCAGCTGGCAACACAGCGTCCCATCGAGCACGCTTGGCCATCAGAACAAACGGTCCCGCACATTCCGCAGTGCTGTGGATCGCGTGTGGTGTCGGTGCAGGTTCCGTTGCACACCGTTTGTCCCATCGCGCACGTTGCACCGCACACGCCCATCGCGCACAGCTGGCCCGCGGGACAAACGGTCCCACACATCCCGCAGTTTTCGCGGTCCGAAGAGGTGCTCACGCAGCGGTTGTTGCACAGCTGCTGGCCCGCGGCGCAGACGCTTGTACACACTCCCATGCTGCAGGTTTGACCCGCAGCGCAGGCGGTCCCACACGTTCCGCAGTTCATCGCGTCGGTGCGTGAATCAACACACGCGTTGCCGCAGCGAACAAAGGGCATGGGGCACACGGATGAGCACATTCCCATCGCGCACACTTGGTTGGCCGGGCACATGTTGCCGCACATTCCGCAGTGCGAAGTGTCCGAAGCGAGTGTTGCACACACTGCTCCGCACAGCGCTTGTCCCGCAGGACACTGCGCCACGCATGCACCCGCAACACAAACTTGTGCGACCCCACAAGGGTTGCCGCAGCGACCACAGTGTTCGCGGTCCGTGGCGAGCGTTGCACAAACATTTGCACAGCGTGTCTGCGAGGCAGGGCACACCGCAGCGTCACCACCAACAATGGGACCAAAGCCGCACTGCAGTACAAACAACGAGAGAATGACAGCAAGCAAATCAATCCATCCGCGCTTGTATGCAGACGAAAAATCAACGACGTGTGCTGCACTTGTGGGTATAAATGACATGATAAATTCCAGTACTAATTTCGTTCGATGCTTTGAGCTGTGCGAGGTGTGCGGGGTGTACTACTCAGGATTGATAAGGGGTGTGGTCACCGTTGTGCTTGCCGTTGCGCTTGCAGGCGCTTGTCCGTCTTGCTGCACAATACGAAACTCTACGCGCCGATTAGCCGCTCGCGCCGATGCTGTCGTCTGCGGAACCAACGGCCGCGTCTCGCCAAACCCGTGCGCCTCAAGCCTCGCGGGTGCGACTCCGTGCGTGATCAAAAAGCTCATCACGTTGTGTGCACGTCGCTCAGAGAGGCCCATGTTTGCGGCGTCATCTCCGACATCGTCTGTGTGGCCTTCGATCGACACCAATCGGATCTCTGGTGTTGCTTGCAGCGCGTCGGTGACCGCTTGAAGCACTGTGAAAGAGCGCGGTAAAATCACGTCGCGGCGTGTGGCAAAAAACACCGGCGTCATGATCCGCAGTTGTCCTCTCTCAATACGCACCAAGCCCGGACACCCGTTGCGGTTGGGGTCTGTGTGCGGTGCGCCTGGTTGATCGGGACAGTGGTCCACGGGATCTGCCACCGAATCGCCGTCGCGGTCTGGTGCAGGACACCCCATTCGTGCGGGATCGGCGTGTGGGCCTTGGTGCCGCGCGGGACATAAGTCTAAACCATTGCGAACCGTGTCGTTGTCGTCATCGCCATCTGGACACCCCGGCCGATTGTTGTCGGGAGTCTCGCCCGGCGCAACGTTGGGGCACTGGTCTTCGAGGTCAAACACGCCATCCCGATCGGTGTCTATCCGTGGGCAACCCACACGGCGAAGGTCTGGATTTATCCCAGCAGATTGTGTTGGGCATGCATCAAGGGAGTCCGCGATGAGGTCGCCGTCGGCGTCGCGCACGGGGCAGCCTCGGCGCTCGGGATCAGGTCGCGCACCCGAGGGCTCAGTGGGGCAGCGGTCTTCGCTGTCAATCACGTCGTCGTGGTCTTGGTCTGGTGGTGGCGGTGGCGGTGGTGGCGTGCGTGGAGCGCGAAGCGAGAGCTGCAGACCGGCGTTCCAAAACAGCGCGTCTTGGGGAAAAAGCTCGGGCGTCCCGTCGGCGGTGTTCTCGGGCTGGTGCACGATCGCGACACGCCCCATC
This sequence comes from Myxococcales bacterium, assembly GCA_031386385.1. Classification (GTDB taxonomy): domain Bacteria; phylum Myxococcota_A; class Polyangia; order Polyangiales; genus JANNCG01. The sequence goes on along the minus strand of JANNCG010001348.1, from coordinate 5,085 downwards.
GGGCCGATCCCGATCATCTCGTGAGCGAACAGCAGCTCGGCCCCGAGGGCAAAGTCGTACGTGAGTCTGAGCTCAGAGCCCGTCGCACCCATTCCAATGTTTGCGTCAATCCATGGACGAACAATTCGCGCGAGCGAAGGCTCAATCCTCGCGCCGCCGGTAAACGTAAACACCGCGCCGGTCGTGTTGATGTCCGTCGGAAAAAAATAGTTCGCATACGAGGCTTGGATGGAGAAGAAATCCACAAGCGAAATTCCAGCACGAACGGCGCCACCCAGCCCCAGTCTGTACCCATACACTACGCCAAACGTCCGCTGCGGGTCACGGTTGGTCTGAAAGTCCGTCAGCATGGTCCCACCGCCGAGCTCAACGTGGAGCGCGAGTCGCTGCACGGCGCTTGTCCCCTGCCCGAGCGCTACGGACGTGACGCTTGAGCAACAGAGAGCGCAGAGCGTCGCGAGAACGCAAGAAGTCCGCGCACGGTGTCGTCGCTGAGGTGCCCAATTCGTGCACGTACCTACGTGAAAACCCATACTGATGCTCCGACACTACCACGCACGATGGACGATTGCGTGCGTAGTTGCTCCTCTGCTTGACTACAAACATTGGGGATTTTTGCAGGTGATCGCACAGCCTTCATGATAAACCGTTCGTGTGAAATCACGTACATTCTTTTGTCTCTCTGTCGTCTCAGCGGTGTTGTCGGTGTCGAGTGTCGCTCACGCTGAGATCCTTCGTATCACTTGCGACGACGCTTACACGCGCCTCGCAGTGGACGGAAATTTTGTCGTCCTTGGGCCCAACGCTGCGAACTGGACCGTGTTTGATGAGTACAATCTCACGCTTCGGCCGGGCAACCACACGATCGCCATTCAGGCCAACGATTTGTTTGCGAGCATTTCGATGTGCGTTTGGGTGCTGTATTCAGATGATCGATCACGGGTGTTGGGCTCATCGACGAGCTTTCGTACCGTGGCCACCGGCGTGATGCCGCCAGTGGGTTGGGAGCAGCCAGGGTTTAACGACGCGATGTGGACGCCAGTTGTTAACTGCGGCGGCCCCGCCCCGTGGAATCTTCCGTGGGCCACCGCCGCGTTTGCCGATCCCGTATGGAACACGCCAGCGTGTGTGCCTGCAAACACCAATCCCATTTGGATGCGACAGAGCTTTAGCACCGCCGGTTGTGGTGACGGGATCGTTGCCGCCCCTGAGACCTGTGACGACGGAAACACCACCGCGGGCGATGGCTGCAGCGCGACGTGTTCGATTGAAATGGGCGCAGCGTGCACGCCCGCGGGGATCGTTGCAAACGGTGGATTTGAGGTGGGCGCGGGAGGAGGCAATCTCGTTGGCAACGCGCTTCCGAGCTGGACGATCTCAGCGGGCAACATTGATCATGGCGCTGCTTTTCCCCGCACAGAAGGCACCAAGTCGATTGACCTCACGGGCTGTATGGCGGGGACCATTTTTCAAGACGTTCGTACGGTAGTAGGTAGACGCTATACGCTCAATTTTGAGTACGGAGCCAACTCGCTCGACAACCGACGCTTCGCCGCTGAGCTGCTTCGCGCGGACGGAGTGACGCTGATTTTGTCGCAGACCTTTGTGGCCCATGCGTCGCTTCTCGCAGCAGGCACACGGTTGCTTGCAGGGAGTGTCTCGTTTATTGCTGCGGACGCAACGACACGTATTCGATTTCGTACGCTCAACGTTGACAACACCTGTGCGGGCAACTGGCTCGACAATGTGCACCTGGGCCCCAACACTTGTGTGATCGACAGTGATGGCGACGGTGTCAATGATTTGCTCGACGCAGATGACGACAACGACGGGATTGTGGACACGCTCGAAGGCGGCGGACGCAACCCGTCGCTCGACACAGACAACGACGGGGTGCTGGACTATCGGGATAGGGATTTTGCTGGGTTTGTGGACGCGAACAACGATGGCGTGGACGATCGGGTGGATCTGGATTCGGATGGGATTCCAAATCACTTGGATCTCGATGCAGACGGCGACTCGGTCTTTGATGTGATTGAGAATGGCGCTCGTGATTTGGACGTGAACCGCGATGGTCGGCTCGATGGCAACACTGACGTTGATCGCGATGGGCTGTTGGCTGCGATGGACACCAACGACATGGACGCTGCCAATGTGACGCCAAGACGCCCGGCGATTGACTCAGACATGGACATGCGGATTGATTCGCTTGACACAGACGACGACAACGATGGCGTGCTTACACGGGTTGAAGTTGGCGCAGGCGGGCAATTTGCCCCGCGAAACACCGATGGAACCGCCGCTCCGGGTGTGACCTCGGACCTGCTCCCAGACTACCTTGATGTAGACGACGACGGTGATGGGTTGCTCACAAGCAGTGAGCTCGGAGCGGGCGGTGCCATGATGCCGCTTAACACCGACGCGATGGTCCCGGCGGGACAGGGGACAAGCGACGCGATCGCGAACTATCTCGACAGCGACGATGATGGCGATGGGATTCCAACGAGCGTTGAGGTGACCTTGGGAGGGATGAACCCCGATCCCGATGCGGACATGGCCCCTGCGTGGTTGGATCTCGATAGCGATGGGGACACTGTTGCGGACGTGATCGAAGCGGGCGCGATGCCGTTGATCCCAGCGAACAGCGACATGGACACGAACCGAGACTTTCTTGATCTCGACAGCGACAACGACTGCGTGCCCGATCGTGACCCGCGTGAGGCTGGCGCTGCACGAACAAACGCAGCTATCCCCGCGATGAACGTGAACAACAACTGCGCCGCACCGACCCCTGTGTGCTCCACAATGACTGGAAATTGTGTGGGCGATATGGACTCGGACATGGACGGGATTCCGAACTTGGACGAGGTGCGGATTGGGTCTGATCCGAACAACCCAGACACCGATGGCGATGGGCTTTTGGATGGCCGAGAGGTCGGCGCAGGGCCCGGGTTTATGCTCATTGATACGGACATGGACGGGCGCCCCAACTTCAACGACGCCGATGATGACGGTGATGGTGTTCCAACTCGTATGGAGCTCGGTGCGGGTGGTGCGATGAGTCCGCAGAACAGTGACGCGATGGTTCCTGCGGGAGAAGGTATCGGAGATATGATCCCGAACTATCTCGATCCCGACGATGACGGAGACGGGATCCCGACGCTTGTAGAGAACACGCTCGAAGGGATGGGCGGCGCTCCGGACATGGACGGCGTGCCCGCGTACCTTGACCGCGACTCGGATGGTGACGGGATTCCTGACGCGATTGAGCGCGGAATGAACGGCAATATTCCACGTAACAGCGACGGCGTTGATCGCCCGGACTTTCTTGATCTCGACAGCGACAACGATTCGATTGACGACCAAACCGAAGCAGGCCCCAACGGGTTGATGCCCCGCAACAGCAACGCGATGGTCCCTGCGGGCCAAGGCTCGTCCAACCAACTTCCCGACTACATCGACCCCGATGACGACGGTGATGGGATCCCAACGAGTGTTGAGGTTCGACTTGAGGGAATGCTCGCGGGCGATGGCGACATGGTCCCGGCATTCTTAGATTTGGACAGCGACGGTGATGGTGTTGCAGACGTGGTTGAGCGCGGCGCTGATCCTGCGATGCCTACAAACAGTGACCGCATGGCGGGCGCGGGTGATCGCCCGGACTTCTTAGACACCGACAGCGACGACGACTGTGTGCTCGACAGCGACATGCGTGAAGCTGGCATGGCGCGTGTGGATCCGATGATCCCCAACGCGAATATCAACGCGAATTGCTTGGATATCTCCTTGCCGATTTGCTCAGCGGTGCTGGGTCGATGTGTGAGCGACAACGACTCGGATGGCGATGGTGTTCCTAACTTGATCGAGATTCGCAACGGGACGGACCCGATGAATCCCGATTCGGATATGGACGGACTCGCAGACGGTCGCGAAGTGGGCGCAGGACCAAACTTCGCACCGCGTGACTCGGACATGGACGGGATGATTGATGCACTTGATCCCGATGATGACGGTGATGGTGTACCTACGCGCGACGAGCTCGGTGCCGATCCCATGATGCCTCGCAATAGCAACGCGATGGTTCCGATGGGTGAGGGGGCGATGAATGATGTCCCCGACTACTTAGATCCCGACGACGACGGCGACGGAATCCCAACGCGCACAGAGCGGATGCAAGAGGGCAACATGCCCGTGGATATGGACATGGTCCCTGCGTACTTGGATCGCGACAGCGATGGTGATGGTGTCCCAGACTCCGTTGAGCGCGGGCCCGATGGGATGAATCCCGCGAACTCTGATGGGATGGCCGGTCCAGGCGCGGGTGATCGCCCAGATTACCTGGATTTGGACAGCGATAATGACTGTGTCCCCGACGCGGACATGCGTGAAATGGGCGGCGCGCGAGTGGATCCTTCGATGCCAAGCGCGATGGCGAACAACAACTGCGTGGCGCCCAATCCGGTGTGTGACATGACCATGGGCGTGTGTGTTCCGGCGGCGGTCAGTGATGCCGGTGTTGAAGCGGGGGTTGACGACGCGAGCGTTGACAGCGGTGTGGTGAGCACGGATGTACCAAGCGCGATGGACGCAACCGTACGTGATGGTCGCGTCACTGTAGATGCCAACGGAGACGCTGGGATAGACAGTGGAAGCACCGGTCAGGGCCTCATCTCGGGTGATGGCGCATGTGCGTGCCGAACGGTCGCGGGATCAGGCACGAGCGGCAAGCCATCGGCACTATTGGGGCTTGTGGGCTTCGCGATGATCTTAGGTTCGCGGCGACGACGGCTGCGATCGCTGAAGGCGTGACGTCTCGCGTCTTCGTGCTCAACAGTGAGCGCGATGGGCGAGACGCATGGGCCAAAGCAAAGACTTCAGCGCGACATCCTTCCCGCTAGAGCGCTCAGGCAAGATTGCCAAACCTTTTGATGGAGACTGGCATCGGACCAACCGCCATCGTTAACTAACAATTCTCGATTGCTCGTCGTTGCCGTGCCAGTGCAACCAACGAAGATCAGTGTGATAACGACGAGGTACTTCATTGCTGCGGGACGTCTTGATCGGTTGGTTGCTCAAGCATTGGAA
>JANNCG010001317.1:0-2898 GCA_031386385.1 Myxococcales bacterium | reverse complement strand
GCGACGTCGGTCACGCTGAGGACGGCGAAGCAGACCCAGTGTCCATGGCAAGCCTGTCCGGTCGCGAGGTGGTGATCTTGGCCCCGCGCAAGCAGTCCGGGACCAACACCGTCGCAGTGATTGACGGTCTCAAAGAGCGACTCGATGAGATTCGCCCCACCCTTCCACCGGGATACCGGTTAGACATCGTGCGCGATGAAGGCGAGTTTGTGCGCAACGCGATCACGTCCGTTGAAGAGCACTTGATCTTGGGCTCAGTGTTCGCCGCCCTTGTGGTGCTCTTGTTTCTTTGGAACCTGCGGTCAACGGTGATCTCTGCGCTCGCGATTCCAACGTCGATTATTGCGACGTTTGCGCTCATTAAAGCGATGAAGCTCACGCTCAATACCATCACGCTTTTGGGTCTCACGCTGGCGGTGGGCATCGTGATCGACGATGCGATCGTGGTGCTTGAGAACATCGTCAAATTTGTCGAAGAAAAGGGCATGAATCCGCGCAAAGCGGCGGTGGTGGCGACCCGCGAGATTGGTCTCGCGGTGTTGGCAACAACGCTGTCCCTCACCGCAGTATTTTTGCCCGTGGCGTTTATGGGCGGCATCGTCGGTCGCTTTCTAGCGAGCTTCGGTTTCACCATGAGCTTCGCGATCATGGTGTCGCTTTTTGTCTCATTCACGCTCACTCCGATGCTGGCTTCGCGTTGGCTGAAAGTCCGCAAAGGCGCGATCGAGACCTTTACTGATCGCTCAGAAGAAGAGAGCGCGATCGAGAACGAGCGTGTCGATCCGCCGCAACTGGCGACGGACGAACAGCTCGGGCAGTACCAGTACTTGCAGCAAAAACGAGCCTTTCGCGTTCCCACCATCATCAGTGAGTTTTTCTTTGGCGAGAAGCAGGTGGCTGGGCGCTGGCAAGAGTCCAACGAGCTGGCCCAGTGGTCCGCAGGGACCCGCACGGTGTCGGCAGAGTTCAGCGGCGGACATGGCGGTCGAGCACGTGGCGTGTACGGCCTCATTGAGCGGGCCTACATGCAGCTGCTGGCCTTCGCGATGCGACACCGCTGGGTGGTTGGATTGCTGATGATTTCTGCGATTGTCTCGGTGGTTCCACTGGGCAAAGCCGTGAACAAAAACTTCTTGCCCCTTGAGGACGAGTCACGTTTTGAGATCACCATCCGGGCGCCTGAGGGGACGGCGTTGCGCCAGACGCTCATTATCACCGAGCGTTTTGCCAGAGCGATTCGCGCAATGCCCGAAATTTCACACACCGTCGTGACCGTCGGCAGCGCCCAGGGCGACCCCTCTGGCCGCTCGTCGAATCAGTCTGCGCTGTACGTCGCACTCAAACCGCTGAGTCAGCGAAGCGTTGATCAGCAGACGGTGATGGCGCGGGTGCGTGAGCGAATTTTGCCGAATTTTGCGAGCGATAATCTTCGTGTCTTGATCGCACCGGTCAACGTATTTGGCGGCGGAGGTGCGGACAACGCAGGCATTCAGTTTGTGTTGCGAGGACCTGATCTAGACAAGTTGACCGACTATGCGCAGCGGATGGTCCGTGCGATCCGGCGGATCCCGAAGACAAACGATCACGACTCCACGCTCGTGATTGGTAAGCCAGAGTTGGTCATTCGGATTAACCGAGCGCGTGCTGCTGACTTGAACGTCCTGCCCGTTGAGATCGCTAACTCATTGCGATTGCTTGTGGGCGATGTGCAAGTGAGCACATACAACGAAGGTGGCGAGCAGTACGAGGTACACTTGCGCGGCAACGCATCGGTGCGTGAGCGCATTGATGCGTTTAGCTTGGTGACCGTGGCATCGACCGTCCCTGGGCGAAATGTCCGCCTCACCGATGTCGTGACGATCTCAGAAGATTCTGGTCCAAGCGTGATTCAGCGCTTGGGTCGGCAGCGTCAAGTGACGGTCTATTGCAACGTTGTCCCTGGCGGCAGCGAACAGACGGTGATCGATGGCTTTCAAGCCGCGTGGGCAACCATCCACCCAGCGCCGGGTTATTCGGGCGAGCTCGCCGGGCGATCGAAAGAGCTCGGCAAAGCAGGCAAGAGCTTCATGCTCGCGTTTGTACTCTCGCTAGCGTTTATGTACCTGGTCCTGGCAGGTCAGTTCGAGAGCTGGATTCACCCCGTGACGATCCTTCTGTCGCTCCCGCTCACGGTGCCGTTTGCGCTCTTGTCGTTGGTGGTTCTAAAACAATCGCTCAACCTCTTCAGCGCTCTGGGCATTTTGGTGCTCTTCGGGATCGTGAAGAAAAACTCGATTCTCCAAGTGGATCACATGCGCTCACTTCGTCGCCGAGGGCTGTCCCGCGCCGACGCCGTCATGATCGGAAACCGCGATCGTTTGCGCCCCATCCTGATGACCACCGTTGCCTTTGTGGCCGGTATGATTCCGCTGGTCGCAAGCAACGGCGCTGGCGCTGGGACCAACCGCGCAATGGGAACAGTGATTATGGGCGGTCAAACCCTCGCGCTCGTACTCACACTGCTGGCCACTCCGGTGGTGTTCACCTGGTTTGATGACCTATCCCATAGTGCGGCGTTTGCGTTTATCAAGCGCGTTGTCGCTTGGCCATTTGGGATGCTCGACAAAGCGTTTCGACGCGGGGACGAAGAAGAGCACGAGTAGGCCGCGGTTTCGGCGCAGGCTGGGGGCTTTGCGCGGGGTGAACGAATTTTGTTAACGAGTGAGTGTTGACACCCTGTGAATCAGGGTGCATAAGTCCACTCCCTTCTTGCGCCCGTAGCTCAATTGGATAGAGCATCAGCCTACGGAGTTGGAGGTTACAAGTTCGAGTCTTGTCGGGCGCGCCAGTTTAGTCAGAGATCAACACACCGTGGGGACGGTGCACCACGGGAACTTCAGCGACTGTAGTTGCACCTTC
>JANNCG010001297.1:0-3069 GCA_031386385.1 Myxococcales bacterium | reverse complement strand
ACCGGCACGGTCACGGGCGACGGCGCGATCGGCGATAGTGGACGAATCCCCAACGGACCGTTTTGCGAGCGCCTCACACGCGAGCCATTTGTCAGGACAGGCCCAGAAGTTTCTCTTTGCGCTTGGGACGCGGTGGAGGGCTCTACCTGCAACTATGGTGGGTCAGCGCCTTTCACGATCGGAGGTTGCTATTCGGTGGATCGGTATGATCCGGCTCTTCGCGACTACGTGCGAACAAATCGCGTGCCAAAAGTGTGTTGGAGCACGCCAGAGGCTGCGGGGCCTCTTCGTTACCCTTGTTTTGTGACCCAAATAGTTGCGGGGGACCTTCGGAACTGTGGTGAGGGCGTCGCAGTCGACGGCACTTTTTGTCGCACGGAGTTCAATCCTCCCTACGGAATGTGCGTGCCCGCGCCGTGTAACTAAACGGCGCGATCCTTGGGCTCTTAAGAGAACCGATAGCTCGAAAGGTCATAGAAGCCATGAACTCCGATCACAACCACGAACCACACAACGTCGCCGATGAGTTTTTTGCAGAAATTGAAGCACGAGGCGAAGCACGAGGCAAACTCGAAGGCAAGCTCGAAGGCAAGCTCGAAGGCAAGCTCGAAGGCAAGCTCGAAGGCAAACTCGAAGGACTGCGAGCAGCACTCCATGCGGTCCTTGTTAGCCGTGGCCTGACGGTGCCCGATAGCGCTGTAAGTCTGATCACCATGTGTACAGATGCCGCACAGCTTCAAACGTGGATGCTCACTGCGGTCAGCGCGAAGAGCGTTGGCGATGTCTTTGGCACGTGATTTCGTAGAGATCCAACGTCGTCGCCGTAGACACTAAAACGTCCACGCCGTGGACACTCAGTGTCTACGAACCCCCCAGGCACCCACGTTGCGAAAGCTCAATACCCCTCTGCGCGGGACCAAATCTAAGCTACACTCTGCACGTCCGTGCGCCCATCTGTCCGTCCCTCGCGCGTGTGTGTGATTGCTCTCGGTGTCGCTGCCCTAGCGCTACGCACACCCCCCGTTTGTGCGCAAAACGCCCCGTGGAACGCTGCGACGCCGCCCACAACGCCCACATCGCCCACGGCACCCACGACGCCGTTAGTCCCAACAGCTCCGACAACCCCACCCGCCATCACGCCCACTGGTTCCACGCAGCCCATAGCTCGCACGGCCCCGACGGATTTTGTAGACCCCGAGCCGTATGCTCAGACGCCCGATCCATCCACAAGCAGCGTGTTTGCTTTTCCGACCGCGAGGATGCTCTTGCGTGGGGATGGGACGTTGCGTGTGGGATCGATGTTGGGCTGGATTAGCTCGCGGTATGGCGTGACGAGGCGTTTGGATGTGGGCGTGGGAGTTCCGTTTATGTTGGTGGGGATCGCGGCGGATGTGCGGTTGGCTTTGGTGCAAGAGCGTGTGTGGGCGCTGAGCGTTTGGGGGATGGTGCAGGTCCCCTTTCACCCCGGCGGAACTGGACTCGCGCGCTCGTTTTTTGGCTTTAACTACAGCGGCGGTGGGCCGTGGTGGACTGCCGGTGCGCTGCTCACCGTGACGGGCGAGCGCGCGAGCTTTCATCTTGGGCTGCACGCGAATCAACGCTCACTCTTGGGAGGTCTGTGGGGCCTTGCCACGGTGTCCGCTGAGTTTCGCTTGATCGATGGAATGAAAGCGATCGGTCAGGCCGTTTTGTTTGGTGAGCTCGTCAACGAGAGCGCTTCGACCACCGAGAGACGCTCGCTTTTGTCCAACGCTCAGCCGCGTGTGATGCCCTACGCGCTCTTGGGTGTACGTGTGTATTCGCGGCGAAGTGCCGTGGATTTGGGCTTACTTGCCACCGTCGGGGACCAATCGCTTTTGGCTTATGGCCCCGTGTCCGTGTGGCCATTTTTGTCCGGAGGGTATTGGTTTTGAGCTCTGTGATGCGCGGTCCCAGGGCGGTTGCGTTGCTAAAAGACGTGCTCGAAAAGTGCGCCGTGCAGGGCGTGGTGATCACAAAGAAGAGCGATCACTTGTTGCATCGGTTGATTGATCGCGCGCTCAGAGTGCTCACCTTTGGCAAAATGGACTCTTATCTTTTGAGTTATGTGACCACTCTGGGCAAGAGCATCACGGTCCCCGATGACTGGGACGATTGGACTGAAGGCTCGCGGTGGGAGGTGCTTGAGCACGAGCTCATACACGTGGCGCAGTTCGAGAGGTACACGTGGGTAGGGATGGCGGTGCTGTACCTGCTTGTGCCAGTTCCGTTTGGGTTGGCGTACGCGCGGGCGCGCTTGGAGTGGGAGGCTTACGCGGTCACGTTGGAGTGTACGGCTCAGCTGGAGGGTCTCCGAAAGGCTCAGAGTGCGGAGGTGTGCGATAATATCGTCGCGCGGTTTTGTGGGCCGGACTACGGGTGGATGTGGCCTTTTCCTGAGGTAATTCGCAGGTGGATCGCTGAGAAATTGCGTGAGATTGAGGCCCAACACCTGGCAGAACACCCGGTGGGTTGACGAGAATGTGCACTCTTTGGGGGTGCGAGTTGGTACGATTTTGTACAGAAGTGAGAGTTGCGGGTAAACTGAGTCGTCGCGCAGACCGGTGGATGCTTTTGTGCCCATTTAGGAAAAACGCGTAACTCGCAAAATCGAAGAGAGCGAAGAGAAGACAAACATGTCCAACAATCCGATCGCGGTCGGTATTGATCTCGGTACGACAAACTCCGTTGTGGCTGTGGCCCAGGGCGGTCAGCCTCGGGTGCTCACGACCGCCGAGGGGATGGCGTTGATTCCGAGCGTTGTGTCGTTTACGGCAAGTGGTCAAACGTTGGTCGGCGCAGCGGCACGAAGTGCGCGCACGCAGGACCCAGAGAACACCGTTTTCTCTGTTAAAAGACTGATGGGTCGGCCGTTTGACGCCGAAGAAGTTCGGCGCGCCGCGGCCCGTTTTGCCTTCAGCCTTGAGCGAGGTTCTGAGCAGTCGGTGGTCGTGAAAACCCGAGCGGGGACACACACACTTCCAGAGCTTAGCGCCCTGGTGTTGCGTGAAGTTCGGCGCGTGGCAGAGAGCGCCCTGGGCCAGCAGCTTG
>JANNCG010001251.1:0-4615 GCA_031386385.1 Myxococcales bacterium | reverse complement strand
CGCCTCTTTCTCTCGTCCACGGAGACCCAGTGTTTTTTCTAGCAAACTGAGCTCTGCGCCAAAATTTTTCTCCCGGTCTACGGCATCTTTCTTATGCTTGTTGAGCTCAAGTTCTGCTTTGGACCGGGTAGCATCAGCTCTGGCGAGGTTGGCGCGGAGGTCTGCCTCCGTCCCCTCCCCTTCATCCAATGCACGCTCAAGATTTTTGCTGCGCTGTTGGGCGTCTTGAAACGCACGCTGCGACACGGACAGATCCGTCCGTAGCTGCTCAAGTTCTGCAGCATACTTCTGCAGTTTTGCGGTCAACTCGGCTCGCTCGGCGATCTCGCGTTCGTTGGCTACCGGCTCGTTTGCAACAGCGCTACCGACCAGCGACAACAACGGAACCTGGACGATCGCCAACGGATCGATAGCAAATTCACTGTCCGAAGCAATCCCTACAAAGGCCTCTGCTGTCTCGGGGTCATCGGGCATCAACGAGGTGTCAAGCGTGATGTCGTCTGGCGACTGCTCAAGCGACGCGATGGTGAAGCCTACAAACGAGCCGCGGCCCAGCATGTGGACTTGATCAAAACGCTCGGACAAAGCGCTGCGAAGCGTTGGATAATCGGGTCCACTCTTGCTGGGCTTCGCAGGTGTCGCGACGATCAAAATCCCATCGTGGCCGAGCGCGCGTCGCGCTTCATCGAGCATCTTTACAAACGAGACTGCGCTGGCGTCAGCGATCAACACACAGTCAATTCGGCCACGAAATGCCTCGATGACGCCGATCGACATAGGACGGACGGGCACTGAGTCACTGCTGCCGCCAATCGCGACGACGGACTTTGCGCCCAATGCGCGCACACGCTCTGCAAGTGGACCAGAAGAGGGCCCAACAACAGCCACGCGGCGGGCTTCGACCAAGGGGGCCACAAACGCAGCCAAAGATTGCTCTGCAAAAGACGAAGAAAAGAGGCTCGAATTCATCGGATGTATTTCAGTATTTCGTCAGGTAATTCTCTGCGCATGCTCGGCGGAGAGTGAGGGACCTACTCAGAAGTTGGGAGTCCCTCCGAGTTCGGTGGGCCGGGAGCTTACACCGGATCTTATGCCGTGTGGTTGATGAGTTTTTCTCGTACGTCCGATCGTTAGTTCGGGTAGGATGCCGAATCGTGTCCGTAGATGACGCTGACGTCGTCGTCGGTGAGGACGGGTCGCTGGCGACTAAGCGACCCGAAGCTCATCAAACGCTTAGAAATAAAGCAGGGTTTTATCAAATCTTACCCTCGCCTGCGCACACGCTTTTTTTAAAGCGCGCAGAGACCAATCTACGGCTCGCGCTAGCGGGTGAAATCTCAGATCGAGGCACTCTGCTTGAGATCGTGCAGTTCATTGGCACCGTGGGCTGGGTCGGCGAGCTGGCCGTCACGGCTCCGGATACCAAACGATCCATTCTGTTTGATGGGCCGACGGTCATTCTTGCCACCTCAACGGCGCCAGGCGAGCGGCTTGGCGAGATTCTGTACCGACACGGAGCTATTACACGGACGCAGTTTGAAGAGGCCCTTAAGTTGATCTCTCCAACGCGGCGGATCGGCGACATCGTGGTGCAAAAAGGCTGGTTAAAGCCAAACGATTTGTACGGGATGCTGCAAAAGCAGGTCAAAGAGATCTTCTTTAACGCCCTAAGCGTGATGCAAGGATTTTTCTACTTCGCACGGGGAATCGACGCGGCGAGCCTTCCGGTGCGTGTGAATTTGGCCACCGGGTCGCTGTTGATGGAGGGGGTGCAGAGGATCGATGAGTGGGCTTATTTTCGTGAGAAGATCCCTGATGGAAAGGTGGTTCCGCAGCAGGTTGAAGGTAAGCGTCCAACCGGCGATGTCGCGATCGAGGCCATCTGGACCGCGATTGACGGCAAGCGGACGCTTGATGAACTCTCTCGGGTGAGTGGCCTCGGCGAGTTCGAAGCGACCAAAGCCCTGTACGCGATTTTGCAGTCCGGCGCCGCCAAGTTGCGACAGGCGAGATCACCCACGGTGGTGCTCGAAGAGCAGATCGACGGGTTTAACTCCGTGCTGCAGGACATCCATACCACCGTTGACAACGGCGGGGTCGGTGCAGGCGCGCGGGCAACGCTGGCTATGTTTCTGCAAGGCGGGGGGGCTTTTGATGTGCTGCTGGTCAACGCCGGTCCGCGCCCAAATGGCACGTTCGATAGAGCTGTTTTGCTCACGAATCTCTCGCGGCTCCACACCGATGACCCTGGCCGAGTGGTGCAACAAGCCCTTCATGACTACGTCGCGTTTGCCCTCTTTGCGGCAGGTTCAGTGCTGAAGCGCGAAGAGCACCAGCTGCTGGCTCGTAGGGTCCAAGCGCAGATGGACGCCCTCAGAACTCAGAGAAGTTAGTGGAGTTGCTTGGTTTCGCGCTTGCGCTGCCTTCAAACCCGACGTAGATAAGCCGTCCCTTCTGGAGAGCTGTCCGAGTGGTTGAAGGAGCCTGACTCGAAATCAGGTGTGCCGGTAACGGTACCGTGGGTTCGAATCCCTCGCTCTCCGCTAAGTTTTTTCGTTCGCGCTGGATCTGTGAATCAACGAAATGTGGGCCATCCACCGGGGACGTTGGCCTGCGATGTACATACGGCGGCTGGACGAACCGCGCGAACGTCTGAGACGATCCGCGTGTCGATTGGGTCGCGTCCGATGTTGCAGCCTGCGGTATCAAGCACTGTCGCTGCCGCTACGTCAGCTGCCTGAACCGTAACCGGAACGGTACTTACAAACAACGGTCGATCGGACACCTGTCGAAGCGCGGTCGCGTTGCTACGAACACGGGTCTGCGCGTTGGTGTCGGTGAAAACCAGCGCGAGTTGATCCTCTCCAGCGCGTCGATGAGGGCCAATATTGTCAGCGAAATAAGCGGTAATATTGCGCTCAATACCATAGTCAATCGCGGCGTTAATCTCTGAGTCACCGGAGCTTGAGTTGAGATATCGGTTGCCAACAAAGTGATAATAAAACTGAACCCCTGCGTTGCGGTCCGAAGCGCGCTCGAAGCCAAAACGAAAGCGTGAGCCGTTGGATGTATATCCGTACACGACGTTGTTTACGGCTTCAAAAGACGGGTTGTTCGGAGCGCGCCAGGTGCTTGCGTCGTTGGCCTCGAACTGTGGTCCGCGAAAGACAAAATGCGCGAAAAGATTGTGGTGATACGTCAGCGTTGCAGAGCTGTTGTTTGCGCAAAATGCGTGGTTATCCCCATACGGATGTGCGCGTGGGTTGCTGATGGGTTCAGACAAGATCGACCACTGAACCGTCACATTGCGGCTGTTGGTGACCGAGACAATTTCGTCGGTGCTCCATGACGCAGACACGTGATCAATGATGACGTTTTCTGCGCGATCGATGTTGATGCAATCAAGGTCATTGGAGTTAGCCGGACGGCTGAGTCCGCTCATCGCCACGCGACGAAGGACAGCATAGTCGCCGAGGCGCACTCGGATGTAGCGAATCACCACATCGCGCGTCGTCACGTTGATAGGGTAGTCCCGAATCGTGATCCCGCTCTCACCAGGATCAAGGGCTCCTCGGCCGTCAATTGTGATGAAAGGATCGCGAATGTTGAGGGCGCTTCGGAGCTGGATGATTCCATGAACTGCAAACTGCACAATGCGTCGACCGGGACGTTCGACGGCCCAACGTAGGCTTCCATCGCCGCTGTCGTTGAGATTGGTGACCGTGTAGACCATCCCTCCGCGACCGCCTTCAGCGTACGCACCAAATCCTTGCGCTCCATCAAACGCAAGCGTACGTCCCGGTGGCGGCACAAACGGAACATCCGGCACAACCGGGCCAACACCTGAGTCCCTCGACGGCACCCCAAGATCCTCTGCAGGCGTAGGAACATCTATCTGCGAAATTCCAGGAATATCGCTTGAAGCTACCACATCGACGACCCCCTGAACCGTGGGGACATCGCGCGCAGCATCGAGGCTCGCCGCATCCGCGCCCTCAACCGAGCCGTCGCACGCGAGGAGGGTGAAAACAGAGAGGGCCGCTGTGGACCCGAGCAACAAGCGAGATGTCCGAAAACGCGTCATACAGCTGCCTTTGTGCGGGTGAAAAGTCTCAGCGTCCGCGGCACCCTCGCGCATGCAACGCTAACGGGAAATGGCTAAAACGTGACGCCCGCGCCCATGTTGATCGTGTACTGACGAAAATCTTGGTTCACTCGGATTTGGTCGCGAACGCCAGATCCCTCCATCGGTCGTCCGGTCACACAGTACGCGGGTTGACTCGTGGTGCCCATGGGGTTGCAGCTGCCGGTCATCCAAGACGGTGCGGTCAAATCCATGATAAATTCTGCGGTAAACGTAAACAGACCATACTTGATACGAAGCCCACCCATGCCCCGCATCCGAAGGAGTCTCACGGGAGTAAAGACCAGATCGTTCACCGAGTCGTTCTCCACGCCCATCGCAGGCACGTTGGCCGCCGCAGCGTCGCAGACCAAGGAGGATGAGCCATCGGCAGCGTAGACCGTGCGGCGACGTGTACACTCTTGATAGCCGCTTCGCGTGGGAGTCCCATCAATCACTTGAGAGTCGCCAAGCACCAAGAGTCCCTGCGCG
>JANNCG010001200.1:0-5275 GCA_031386385.1 Myxococcales bacterium | reverse complement strand
CCGCGACGATTCAAGACTCGCTTGAGTCTGTGCTGGCAAACGTGAACCGAAAGACCCTTGGCGGCAATGAGTTCATCGACGTGGACGCGGCGCTTGGGTACGAGTTTCCAGTGACCAAGAGTACGTACACGGCGCGCGATGCGTCGCTGTATGCCCTGGGTGTCGGCGCCGCGCGAGATCCGATGGATACCAGTGATTTAGCGCTCGTTTATGAGGCTTCGGGCGACGGTTTTAAGCCGCTCCCGACCATGACTGCGGCGATCGCAGTGGGCGAAGTGATGAAGCTCGCGATCGACGGGATTCAACCGCCCGGGATGAACTATGGGCTCGACCGAATCCTTCATGGCGAACAGTACACTAAAGTTATAAAACCCCTGCCTACACACGGCACCCTCTCGCACCGGGCACGGATCAAAGACATTTGGGACAAGGGCAAAGGAGCGATCGTTGTCACAGAAGTTAAAACCTATGACGACAATGGATCCCTTCTCTCGGTCAACGAGATCAACACCTTTGTCCGCGGTGCGGGCGGCTGGGGCGGCGAGCGCGGACCCAACACTGACGTGGCTATTCCAGACCGCGCACCCGATCACACCGTTGAAGAGCGCACAGATCCTAACCAGGCGTTGCTGTATCGCTTGTCCGGCGACATCAACCCTCTGCACGCCGACCCCGGGTTTGCACAGGCGTTTGGTTTTGCGCGACCGATTCTGCATGGGCTTTGTACGTTTGGATTTGCCACACGGCACGTGATCAAAGCGGTGGCCAACAACGACCCTCGACTGTTGAGCTCAATCCGCGTGCGCTTCGCAGACCCGGTGATTCCGGGGGAGACAATCATCACAGAAATGTGGAAAAATGCTGACGGATCAGTGATCTTTCGCAGCAAAGTCAAAGAGCGCGACAAGGTCGTGCTGACCAACGCAGTGGCCGAGTTTCACAAAGAGATCCCTGTCGAACAGGCAGCCCCCGCAAAGGCTGACAGCGCGCCGGTCGCCAAACCGACGACAACTCCCGCTGCAGGTCTCGCGCCGACCGCGGCGATCTTTACGGCGATTGGTGAATTTTTGGGAGCAAACCCCGAGGTTGTCGCGAAGATTGGCAAAGTGTTTCAGTTTAAGCTCTCGCAGCCGGACAGCGTCTGGACTGTCGCTGTGAAGCCCGGCAACGCGATGGCCACGCAGGGCGCCGTGGGCGCTGCAGACTGCATCCTCGAGATGACCGACGCCGATTGGCTCGCGATGGCGTCCGGAAAGGCCGACCCTCAGAAGATGTACTTCGGTGGGCAGTTGAAAATTTCGGGCGACTTAATGGCCTCACAGAAGCTGACGTTCTTGAAGAAGATCGACCCCAAGCGCGTGGAGGCGTTGATGGCCGGTGGTACACCTGCGAGCTCGAGCAACGCGCCGAGCGCAACTGCGCGTGTCCCCGCAGCGACGGCTTCAAGTGGCTCTTTGGCGAGCGACGTCTTTATTGGAATCGCGGATTACATCAGCAAAAACCCAGCTCTTGTCGCGAAGATCGGCAAGAAGTTCGCGTTTAAGCTGACGGGCCCCGACGAGTCATTTGTGATTGACCTCAAGTCGGGCACGGGTAGCGCGCATTCTGGCGAGGCTCCAGACGCTGACTGCACCCTGAGCTTTTCAAACGAAGATTTTCTCGCCATGAGCAGCGGAAAGGCCGACGCACAGCAGCTGTACTTCGGTGGAAAACTCAAGATCACTGGCGACCTGATGGCCTCACAGAAGCTAAACTTTTTGAAGAAAATTGACCCCGAGCAAGCAAAGGCAGCGATCGCTGCGGCGAAGGGAGGCTCCAATACAAGCGCGGCACCGAGTGTTTCGGGTCCGTCTGAAGCGAGCAAGGTGATCGAGGCGCTTCGTGCTCGATGGTCTGTGACTCCCGCGCTCGCACAAGAGCTTCGATCGAGTGTCGTGATTCAGCTCACCGACGGCGCGAAGCTCGCATACACGTTGAGCGCGATGGGCGTCCAAGATGGCGCTAGCGATGGCGCAGGGACCAAGGTCTCGCTCAGTGAAGACACTCTGGTAGAGCTGGCGAAAAACGCAGAATTCAGAGACCTGTATCAGCACGGCGCGATTCGCGTCGATGGCCCCGTTGAGCCTGCAAAACATCTCACATTTTTTCGCAGTCTTCTCAGCTAGCGCCCACTCCTAGCAACATTCATTAAACGTTATTCACACTCACACAGCAAAGGACACCAAACCCCATGGGACGTAGAGTCAATGTAATCGGCGTCGGGATGATCAAGTTCGCCAAGCCAGGCAGCAGCGATGACTATCACGTGATGGCTTCTGCCGCTGCGCGCGAAGCGCTCAAAGACGCAAACGTCGCGTACAACGAGATTGAGCAGGCGTACACGGGGTATGTGTACGGCGACAGCACCTGTGGTCAGCGGGCGATTTATGAAGTCGGCCTCACGGGCATTCCGGTGTTTAATGTGAACAACAATTGTTCGACCGGATCCACGGCGCTCTATCTTGCGCGGCAGGCGATTGAGGGCGGGCTTGCGGAGTGTGTGATCGTGGTGGGCTTTGAGAAGATGTCGAAGGGCGCGCTGGGACTTAAGTTTACCGACCGTGCTAACCCACTAGAGTCCCACGCGCAGGTGATGAACCGGGTGCAGTCCGTCAACAGCGCACCGTTTGCAGCCCAGATGTTTGGCGGCGCGGGCCGTGAGTACCGTTGGAAGTACGGTACCAAGCGCGAGACCTTCGCGAAGGTGAGCGAAAAAGCACGCATTCATGCGTCCAACAACCCCTTCGCGCTTTTCAACCAGCGGCTCAGCGTTGAAGAGATTCTCGCGAGCGAAGAGGTCTTTGATCCGCTCACACGGTTTCAGTGTTGTCCCCCAACCTGTGGTGCCGCAGCGGCCGTGTTGTGCAGCGACGAGTTTGCCAAGCGCCACGGAATCGCAAACCCCGTGTACATCGCCGCGCAGTCGATGACCACGGACTACGCGTCTAGTTTTAGCGACTCGATGATCAAGATGGTGGGCTATGACATGAGCCTCAACGCCGCCAAGCAAGTGTACGAAAAGAGTGGAATCGGACCCGCCGATGTTCAAGTCGTCGAGCTTCACGACTGCTTCACAGCCAACGAGATATTGACGTACGAAGCCCTCGGGCTTTGCAACGAAGGTGAGGCCGAGAAGTTTATCTGGGAGGGTCAAAACACCTACGGCGGTCGCACCGTGACCAACCCCTCGGGCGGCTTGCTGTCAAAGGGACATCCCCTTGGAGCCACTGGATTGGCTCAATGCACTGAGCTCGTGTGGCAGCTTCGGGGCACTGCGGACAAGCGCCAGGTCCCTAACGCCCGAGTTGCGCTGCAACACAACTTGGGTCTCGGCGGCGCTTGCGTCGTCACGATGTACCGACGAGATTAGCGCATCCGTTCTGAAGCAAACGCGTTTGCTGCGCGGGCTTTAGGGACAGACGTAGTCGGCAGTTGTCGCGATGCACGAGCGATAGGCGTAGAGAAATCCGCCGCCTGGGTTGGGGTTCCAGTTCATGTCGAACCATTGCTGGGCGATGATCCCGCGACCGGGGGCAAAAAAGAACCGATAGCGCACAGAGTTTGGCTCATCAATCAGCCGAGGCATCCGCGCGCAGTTGGCCTCGGTGGTGCATTTAAGCTGCGACTCTGCTTGCATGGCGACCTCTCGAAAGGTCCCTGCCGGTAGAGTCAGTGTGCTCTTAACGTCTTGGAGCATAATCCAGTAGTCATTGAGATTGGACCGTCCGTCCTGGCCGTCTTCAAAAGAGGTGCAGGTGAACGCAACGTTTTTGGTGAGCAAAATTCCATGATTCAGCGGGTTGGCAAACGCGCTAAACGTCCACGTCGGAGCGCTGTCATACACCTCAAGCACGCCGCGCTCATCCGACGTGTAGACCCATGTGTCGAGCCACTCCAAAGTCCCGCGTCCCGCCGCAGTGATGAGAAAGTCCTCCAAAAAATAGTATCTTCCGTCGGGCGATCTCTCATAGCGCTGCACCGAGTACGGAATCGCCGTCGCCACGCCGTTGACCATCGCGGTGTATGCAAATTCATTGATAATCGTCTGGCCGACCGCCGGCCGCGGAAAGTACTCGCGCACATCAATTTGAACCGTTTGCGAAGAGCTGGCGCCAACGAGTCCGGCCGCCGTTGGAAGCTCCACGCCCGACTCCGGCAGCGCCGCGACACGCACATCGCGATTCGCGAACTGTCCGTCGAAAAAGGGATTCGCGTCCGCACGCCTTCCCGCATCCAATGCCTGCGTATCCGTCCTGGCATCAGCGGCGCTGTTCGCATCCCTACCCTGTTGTTCAACGGCATCCATCGATGCGTCGAGACGATCGGGAGAATCCGCCGCGACTGTCGCGCAACCATCCACTACGCCCGCAACGATCAGTCCGACACACGCAACGACTGCTCTAATTGAGCGCAATGGAACAGAGGCTTTTGACCCGTGTTGACCGACAAACATCATTGCTCGATGGTAGCAAGCGGCAAGATCCATTTCCCAATTAAACTTGTGGTACCTTGGCAGGACACAGCCCCCAAATCGGCGAAGCATCACAGCAATGCACCCACCAGAAGATTCAACGCAGCCGGACACCGGTTTAACGGACGAGCAGTGGAGAGTGATCGACGATTTTATCCGCAAAGGGATGAAGATCTCGGCGATTAAATCCTATCGTGAGTACACCGGTGAGGGCCTGCGAGAGTCCAAGGACGCCGTGGAAGAACGCGAAAAAACGCTGTGACACTTTTGCGGCCGTTGATGCAAACTCTCGCTCATCGTGAACAAGCGTTCTCTCGCTCTATCTCTTGCGACGTTACTCGTCGCGGGGCTGCACCCTTCCGTCGGTCACACGCAGTACCTGCGGGACGTCCAGCCCGCGCCTGCACATCCGGGTGACTTCGCGGACCCTCGCGCGATGGCGGTGATCGATGGCGTGGTGACGGGCGTCGCGACGACGCTTGCAAGCGTTCCACTAGGGTTAGCGCTGGCAAATGTGAGCACGAGCGTCTCGCCCAACTTGATCGGTGGTGGGATTCCGGCGCTGCTCTTTATGGCCGTCGCTCCTCCGGTCGCCATCGCAGGAGCAACCACCGCGATCAGCAATTATTACGAGCCGGCAACGTACCGCTTATGGACGTCGCTGGTGTTTACGCTTCCGGTGCACTGGGGAGCGATGGCCGTGGGAGTGGTCTCGGGCATCAGCGCCTTTACCACGCGACTGCAAAATGCCCTGGTGCAGGAGAG
>JANNCG010001162.1:0-3224 GCA_031386385.1 Myxococcales bacterium | reverse complement strand
CAAAGATCGTTGAGTACCACGCTGGGTCGAGCGCCATCAGCCAGTCAAAGGCACAGAAGGTCATGGTCATCGCAAAGATCGCAATCGACAGCGGAGCTGAGCGAGCCAGCATCACCGTAATCTTTTTGTCCTTGCTCTTGTCCTGATCGGTTGAGCCTTTGAAAAAGCGACGCGACAACAAAACCCAAGACAAAAGATAGAGCGCCTGACGAAGGTAGAAAAACCCGCTGTCAAAGTACTTCTTCTTCCGCTCTAACACCTGGTGGTGCATGTGATGCAACCCAGCCGCTGCGGGATCTGCTGCGGGACCAGTGTGCTCTGCTTGGCCGTGCTCAGCCGTTGGGTTGTGCCCACTCTGAGCTTGGCCGTGTTCGCCATGAGTCTGCCCGGTGGTGCCGTGCTCTGCCGCTGCCGGTGTCGCGTGGCCATAGTGCTCCCACTGTGGAAAGTGCTGCATCACCGCAAAGAGCGGCAAAAACAGCACAACCATCACGGGGATCGCGCCAACGAAAAACTCCGCAACGCGGCGAACCGGAACGCTCCAACCAGAGGCCGCAATGTGCTGCACAACGACGAAGAACAGAGTGCCCAGCGAGAGGGTGAGAATCACGGTGATGGCGAAGAGATACGAAAACGCAAATCGCTTCGCGTCACTCGCAAATGCCGCACCTGCACCGAGCATCCCAAGCACGCCGACGCCAGCGGCGATCTTCCACGCGTTGGCCCAAGGGCCGTTGCCTACTTCAAACTTGTTGTCGCTCACGGGGTCGCTCCTGCAGTGGCTTGGCTGAGTTGCAACGCGCGAACGTAAGCAACAATGGCCCAGCGATCATGGGTCGGAATCTGTGCAGCGTACGAGGGCATGTTGCGTACGCCATTGCGAATGGTGCTGTAAATTTGCCCGTCCGGTGCATGTCGAACGCGATCATCGTGAAGGGTTGCGGGTCGGGGATACTGATAAGCTCCCCCTTGCGACCGAGCCCACACGATGCCTGCTCCGTCGCCTGAGGTCCCATGGCAGGGCGTACAATAGATGTTAAAGCGCTCGCGACCGCGGGACAAAAGCGCCTCAGCGCCTTCAATCCAGCGAGCGTCGTTGGTGCGAAATCGCGCTGCAGTCACGACCGAGGTCGGAATGCGCTCGAGATACGTTCGTGTTCCGGCGCTGAGCCCGGACTCAACGTCCATATCGATCACACCCTCTTCTTGAGAGATCGTGTGTGTTGGCACCGGCCGCATGGTGCGCGTGTCCTGAAAGTACGCGCTCCGCTCTTGCGGCTTGTACTTCTGCTGCTGGTGCATGTTGCGAATGATCACGATGGGCGAGTTCTCGCTGACCTGTCCGCGACAACCAGAGATGACTCCGGTCAAGCAAACAGCGGCGAGCGTGCCCAGCTTCAAAGCACTGCGATTCATGTGGTCACCTCGTCTTCAACGATCTCGACAAAAGTGGCGTGAGCCGCCTCGAGAATCGCCCGCGTCTTTTTCTCGTCAAACTTCGGGTCATCCACCTCGATACTGATGAAGAACCGATCATCCGAAGCGCGTTCAAAACGGTCTGAAACAAACACTGGATGGTTATGGCGCGGAATCTTGTTTAACCCGAACATCCCAAACACTGCACCGAACGCACTAAAAAGAATGGTGAGCTCAAAGACCACCGGCGCCATCGACGGAATACTCAGCGGGGGCTTACCGCCCACAATGATTGGATAATCGTACACGTTCATGTACCAGATCATCGCAACCGCGCTCGAGAAGCCGGTGATGGCCATGACCATGACAATCCAGCCAAGCTTCGAATCGGACATGCCCATCGCTTTGTCCATTCCGTGAACGGGAAAGGGCGTGTGTGTGTCCCACTTGGTAAAGCCCGCGTCGCGAATCTTCTCCGCGGCTCGCAGACACTTACCTGGCGTCTCAAACTCTGCCAGTAAAAGTACTGGTCGTTTTTCTACTTCAGCGGACTGCTGATGTTCATCGTGACTGTGCGACGACATAGCTTAGGCCTCCGCGCCTTTCTCGGCGTGTTTAGAATCGTCTTTGCCATGGTCGTGGTCATGGTCGTGATCGTGATCATGATCGTCGCCATGTGACTCTTCGTCAAAATGTGGGCTCGCCTCTGGCAAAACACCCTTCACTTCGGCGATCGCAATCACAGGAACCCAGCGAATAAACAGACAGAAAGCCGTGAAGAACAGACCAAACGATCCCAGGTAGACCATGACGTCGATTGGAGTCGGGTGAAAATATCCCCACGAACCGGGCAAAAAGTCGCGATGGAGTGACGTCACGATAATGACGAAGCGCTCGAACCACATGCCGATGTTCACAAAGATCGACACGGCAAACGTCAGCGGAATGCTCGTTCTCCATGCCTTTTTCCAGAACAACTGTGGCGACACCACGTTGCAAATAATCATCGTCCAATACGCCCAGGCATAAGGGCCCGTCGCACGGTTGATGAACACATAGCGCTCGTATTCGTTGCCAGAGTACCAAGCGATGAAGAACTCCATCGCGTAGGCGTACCCAACGATACTTCCGGTCGCGAGGATGATCTTGTTCATCAACTCGATGTGCTTCAACGTGATTAACCCGTGGAGCTTGAACACCACACGAATCACCAACATGAGCGTGAGGACCATCGCAAAGCCCGAGAAAATCGCGCCCGCAACGAAGTACGGCGGAAAGATGGTCGTGTGCCAGCCAGCTTCAACTGAAGTCGCGAAGTCGAAGGACACCACTGAGTGCACTGAGAGCACCAAAGGGGTCGAGAGCGCCGCGAGGATCAGGTACGCGCGTTCGTAGTTTTGCCAGTGACGGTTTGACCCGCGCCAGCCAAGAGCAAACGCGCCATAGACCAGCTTGCGCATCTTGTTCTTCGAGCGATCACGCAGTGTGGCAAAGTCCGGAATCAATCCGGTGTACCAAAACAGCAGCGAAACCGTGAAGTACGTGCTGACAGCGAACACGTCCCAGAGCAGCGGGCTCTTGAAGTTTGGCCACAATCCCATCGAGTTGGGGATTGGGAATGGATAATACATCAACCAAACGCGACCGACGTGGATGCCTGGAAACATCAACGCGCAGATGACGGCAAAGATCGTCATGGCCTCCGCGGCACGGTTAATACTGGTTCGCCATTTCTGCCTGAACAGAAAGAGCACCGCGGAGATCAACGTCCCTGCGTGACCGATACCGACCCACCAAACGAAGTTGGT
>JANNCG010001121.1:0-2638 GCA_031386385.1 Myxococcales bacterium | reverse complement strand
TGAACCGAGAATGGAGGCAGGGATGGAAGGGGGCGTCACAATGCGAGAGGCCGGATGGGATCAGGATTCGGATGTGGTTTCAGTGGACGAGCCCAACGCCCCCGACGGAGCACCGCCGCTCAGTCCACAAACGCAAAGCTATGCGTACTACGGAGGCGCCTGTCAGTGTCGTACCTCACCGACGCAACCGACGGGGTCTTCGTCACCGTGGCTCCCAGTTGTGTGCACAACGTTGGCGCTCGCGCTGGTCGATCGCAAACGAAAATACCGCTAAATTCGCGCCGAAAACCGGCAGTTACAGTAGCCCCCCCAGCAGCTGCACGATCGTTCTCAGTCCGCTACAGCCGAGGGTCCACCGGCTCGCTCTCAAGCGCAAGCACCGCGAACACGCACTCATGCACTCGGTACAGCGGGTCGCGCTCAACAAAGCGCTCCAGTGCCTCAAGGCTGAGAAGGTACTCACGCATCGCGAGTGAGCGCTTGGCGCTGGTGTTGCGCGCACGGAGGCGCTCCATATTCTCGGGAAGGGTGTACTCAGGCCCATAGATGATTCGCAGGTACTCTCGTCCACGACACTTGATCGCGGGCTGGACTAGGCCTCTCTTGCCACGGGTGTTCCACTGCGCGGGTTTGATCACCATGCCCTCGCCGCCTGCGCCCGTGAGCTGCTCCCACCAAAGGATCGCTTGGCTTACGCTGGCCTCGTCGTCCAAGTCCACCGCGAGCGTCTTGGTCGTGCGCAAAAAGTGTGGGTCCTGCGAACACAACTCCGCGAGCGTGTCCATGTGCCACTGCTGCGACTGATCGGTGTGCACTTTTGCTTCAGACGCGAGCAGATGAAACGGCGCCAACTGCAGGTCATCCACGGACTGCACCGGCCAGCAGTACCGCTGATACGCCTCGGTGTAGAGCTGCACTGATCGTTGACGTTCTTCATAACGTGTAAGCAATGCGCTGTCAGCAGCACCTCGCTGCACCGCCGCTCGCAACGACCCCACCGCCGCATCGAGCGCAAATTGCGCTGCGGTACCCACGGGAGCGTACTGCGTGCGCAGCAACTCTTGCGCCTTGGCAGACCATGGGAGCAGCTCTGCGTCTAGGCAAAACCAGTCGGTCTGAAAGCGCTCCCAAAATCCCGCACGATCCAGCGACGCACGCAAGCGAGCCAAGACCCGCTCTGTCTGTGCGTGATCTGCAAAAAACGCCCTACCCGTCCGAGTGTAGATCACTCCCGTCTCAGGTTCGTCGCCCGCAGCGTGAGGGTCGAGGCCAAATCGTCTTCGTGCAACGCCTTCGTCGCGGCAAATCACCACGACCGCTCGCGATCCCATGTGCTTTTCTTCACACAAAACCCGAGTCACGCCCTCGTGCTTAAAGTAAGCAAGCGCTTCGGTGGGGTGCTCAAGATACGGACCCGCTTTGCATGTCTGCGGAGGTGACATCGTGGGAGGAAGGTAGATCAGCCACCGCGGGTCGAGCGCAAACCGACTCATCACCTCAAGCGCTGCTGCGTTGTGCGCCGCATCGACGGTCACCGTGTTCGCATGACGAACAGAGATGTGTCGCTTGCCGATCACATCGGTAATCGCCAGCGAGTCTTGAAAGTCTCGCGCGGATTTGATCGTGCTTGTGGGTGCTGCGAGGGGCCGTTGGGGCTCGTAGTACACCCGCGCCGACGGCACATCTACCAGCTCGTTTTCAGGATATCTCAGCGCTGTCAGCTTGCCCCCAAACACACACCCGGTGTCCACGCAGAGCGTGCGATTGACCCAGTTGGCCTCAAGCACCGGCGTGTGCCCATACACCACCCGGGCCGCGCCTCGGTACTCAAGCGCCCAGTTATACCGCACCGGAAGCCCATACTCGTCCGTCTCGCCCGTGGTCTCGCCATACAGCGCGAACTCTCGCACCGCGCGAGACGCCCGACCGTGCAGCTCTTCTCGCAAGCCTGCGTGGGCAACAACCAAGTTGCCGCCATCCAGGACGTAGTGGCTCACCAGCCCGTCTAGGTAGTCCCGCACGGTCGTTGAGAACAGCTCGTTTTCTGAGGCAAATTGCTCGATGGTCTGCGCGAGCCCGTGCGTGGGCTTGACCTTTTCACCGCGCAGGCTGCGAAGAAACTTGATCTCGTGGTTTCCCGCGACGCAAAGGGCTTCTCCGGCGGAGGTCATCCCCATCACGATCCGAAGGACTCCCGGAGAGTTGGGACCACGGTCCACGAGGTCTCCCAAAAAGATCGCCTTGCGGCCCTGCGGGTGCGCAAAGCAGTCTCCCTCACCTCGTTGATAGCCGAGCTTCTCAAGCAACAACACCAGTTCGTCACAGCACCCATGCACATCCCCAATGATGTCAAATGGGCCCGTTAGCGCTCGTCGATCATTGCGCAACGCAACCCGCTCAAGAACCACTTCATCGACCTCTTGCTGCGACTTCAGCACCACGACGTGCGAGAACCCCTCGCGCTTCATCCACTTCATGCCCCGGTGCAGCGCCGCGCTCTGCTGGCGAATCACCCGAGGCGCCATCGTGCGATCGGGGCGCTGCAGGTTGCGGTCGTAGCAGACCTTCTCTGGCAGATCGAAGACGATGGCCACGGACAGCACATGCTGCTCACGAGCGAGCGCGATCAGCACCGCGC
>JANNCG010001105.1:0-2407 GCA_031386385.1 Myxococcales bacterium | reverse complement strand
GGGTCGGCCGCACTGCACGGTGAACAACACTCCCACGGTGGACTATCCACCGGGGCCATACGGGATCAACGACGAGACCATCCTCCCAAACCTCGCGCTCTCTGACGGGACCGCAGAAATGGTGCAATTGAAGCGCTATTTCACTCCGTGCGCGACAGAGCCAAAGGTGTTGATGATTCGTGTTCTCGCCGCGTGGAGCGGTCCGTCGATCTGGCACGCGCAGCACACAACGCGCGTCCTGCGTCCTGCGCCCGCAAGAACAGACGTGTTAGACATGTTGGTCCTCGGGCGCGACAATTTACCGAGCACCGCGCGGGACCTGACCCAGTGGCGTGCGATGTATCCGGCACCAGTGAGCCACAGCATCGTGATGGACCCTGAGTATCAATTTCGCACGGTGTTTTTCGGAGGGCTCAAGCAGCTTCCGATTGTGGTCTTAGTCGATCCTCGCGTGATGCGGGTGATGACCATCATGGTTGCGCCTGAGCAGCAAGACCTCGACTTAGCGGTCTTGCGATCGATCGCGCAGATGGATGGAGCGCCGAGGCCGCGCCCAGGGCCGCCGTTGGGTGAGCATGAGCTGTCCGAAGATCAGCTCGATATGCTGCGCGATATGGCGCGGGTTGTGCCCCCTCCAGCCTCTCCGACAAACCGCTTCGCCGACGATCCACGTGCTGCGGAGCTCGGCAATCGTCTCTTTCGTGACTCACGCTTATCCAGCGGAACCATCTCTTGCGCCAGCTGCCATGAGGCAATCAACAGCTTCACGGATCGACGTGCGCATGGTGTCGGGATCGACAGTCAGATGGGTGGGCGCAACACGCCGACGATTCAATTTGTCGCGTACACCCGCTGGGCGTTTTGGGACGGCCGCATGGACTCGGCGTGGTCACAGGCGCTCGGTCCGATCGAAAATCCTATTGAGATGCGTGGGTCTCGTTTGAGAGCGGCGCACGTTTTGTATGATTTTTATCGGACAGAATACGAAGCCATCTTCGGCCCCATGCCTCCGTTGAGCGACGTGATGCGCTTCGCTGCAAACGGGATGCCCGGGCAGCCAGGGTTCGACACGATGAGCGACGCGGACAAGATCGCGATCAACCGAGTCTATGCAAACTTAGGCAAGAGCATTGACGCGTACGAGCGCACCGTGAGGTTTATGCCCAACGCTCTGGATCGGTTTGTCGGTGGAGAAACTGGCGCGCTGACGGCGCAACAACAAGCGGGCTTGCACCACTATTTTCACAACGGATGCATCCAGTGTCACCACGGTCCCATGATGACCAACGACAGCTTTCACAACATCGGGATGCCGACGGGCCGTGCAGACGGGATGGCCGATCCGGGCCGCATTGAGGCCATCGCGCAGGTGTTAGCCAACCCGTTCAACGCTGGTGGAATGTTCAGCGATCAACCCACCGACAACGCACACCTCATAGGGCTTGTGCCGACCGAGCGCATGCGCGGGATGTTTCACACTCCAGGCTTGCGTGGAATTTCGCGGACAGGCCCATGGGGCCATGGTGGGACCTTCATGCGCATGGAGGACGTGATCAAGCACTACGGTAGCGATGCTCTTCGCAACATGGTGATGCCGCGAGCGGGTGAAGAAGATCTGCACCTGGGTAATTTTCACATCGATGACGCGACCGTTCCGGATTTGGTGGCGTTGATGAACGCGCTATAAAGCCAGGCAGTCCTGACTATTTGGCATGGGTGCTTGGGTGCTCTTTGGGCACGAGCCAGCGACACAGCGCCCAGTCGATGTCGTGCTGTTTGGCCACATCGAGTGACTTCAGTCTGCCGATGGCGTCTTTGTAGATATCTTTGTGTGCGCGTTGATACGATCTGCGTGCGTGATCCCAGGCTTTTTCGCCGTTGCGATCAAGCTCAAACGTCTTGCCCAGGTTGCTACTCGAGCCAAGCTCACCCCACTTGACCCAACGAGGGCGCTCGACCTCATGCGCGCTCCGTCCAAGCTCTTTCTGCTCGGCGACAAAGGTCTCAACGCAGACACCGACAAAGATGTAGTTCTTGCGAGGGACGAAGATTCCTTCGGGAGAAAGGCCACCTAACGCCATGTCTACTGCGTGAACACCATCGACAAAAGCCTCAAACGCACGCTCATACCGGACGCGATCAGGCTCGTGCCGTTTATGTTTAGGCGTATCGTCAAGGAGGGTGAGAAAGATCTGCTCTGGCGTTGCATCATCGCTGAGTGAGAGCGAGTGCAAAAAGTCTTTGTTTAGTTTCTCTGCCACTTCGGGTTTGAGCGGTCCGCCAACGCAGAACCGCCCAAAAAGCTCATATCCCACGAGTTATCCTTCGTTGTGAATTTGCTGTGCAAGGTACACGTTGCTGCCGAGTACCTGAAGATTGTTTGTCTGCGCTTCGAGCCATTCGAGAA
>JANNCG010001018.1:0-2364 GCA_031386385.1 Myxococcales bacterium | reverse complement strand
CGCTGCGCGAGCGCTTGAAGCCCCAGTCTATGATCCCCAAGCGGCACGTCTCCCATGTGACCCTTGAGAGCCCTCTCCCACGCACGTCCGCGAAACGGCGTGCCACGCCCGTCCATCGCGACCACAATGAACCCGTTGTCGGCAATCCACTGATGCAGCGCGTATCGATCACGCGCATGGGTCACGGTCCGCGAGCCAGGTCCGCCATAAATGGCATCGATCACTGCGTATCGTTGACCGGGGACAAAATTGCTCGGCCTGATGATCGCCGCACGAAACTGCTGTTCGCCGAGGGTCACCAGCTCGACAACCGGCAGCTGCGCGGGCTGCTCAGCGACAGAAGAAATCGGCGCGATTCGAGTGCCATCCGCCTGCTCGAAGGTCCAAGTTCTACGGGCGTCAATGTGCTGCTCAACATGGACCCGAACGCTCGCGTCGCCAGAGAACAGATACTCATGTTCGCCAGGCGTTTGGCTCACCGCTATGGCTCTCACCGTCGGAGCTTGAAGCGACAGCTTGTAGACCTGGGTCTGCGAAGAATCTTCGCCACCCGAGAAGTACACGTTGGTGTCGTGGTCCACTTTCAAGAGCGTACGAAAGTGCTCTGCCTCGGAAGTGACTGCGCGAACAAGCGCTCCGCTCGCTCCGCGCAGCTCAAGCGCGGTATAGCCCGCGCGCTCGGTGCTCCATAAAAACTGCGTCCCATTCGCGAGCCAATGCGGAAAGTGCTCATCAAGGTTAACCCACGCCTCGTCGGTCTCGCGATGGATCATCGTCGTGCGTCCGGTGCTGATGTTCACTGTGTGAATCTGAACCTCTGTCTGCAAGCGATTTTGCAGCACCAACGTCAACGGCGCGCCCGACGACCACACCACATGCGCGAGGTACTCAAGCGCGGCATGGTCCCACTCAATCCACCGGACTGGGCCACCGGTTACAGCGACGATGCCAAGGGTGACGACCGCGTTTGGATGCCCCGCACGGGGATATCGAAAAGGCTCACCGGGCTGATCGGGACTTGTCGGATCGCTGATCGTAAGTTGTTCAACCCCGCGCTCGTCGGTCTGCTGAAACACAATCGATCGCGAGTCCGGGGACCACCAGTACCCCTCCATCCGGTCCATCTCTTCTTGCGCGACAAACTCAGCGGTCCCGTGAGTTATACCCGCAACTCCTGGCACGGTGAGGCGCGTCTCTCGGCCAGTGGTCGCGTCGGCAACAAACAGCTCGCCGCCGCGAACGAAAGAGATCATCCGCCCGTCCGGTGACCAGCGCGGATCGATCACTGCGCCCGGGACGCTAGTGGGAAGCACGCGGTGCTGTCGTGTCGCTCGCTCAACGATATACAGTTTGCCCGAGAACGGGACGAGCAGCCGCGTGCCGTCGGGACTAAGAATGAACTTCGTGATGCCTCGGCCTGTTTGCCGCTGGCGCTCTCGACGCGCGCGTTCTTCAACACTCAGCTGCTCTTCGCCCGAGTCCACCAAGTCCGTAGCCGACAGCAGCAACCGCTCCTGCCCTGTCGCTCGGTCAAGCGAGTACAAATTGCGGGTCGCGACCCGAGCTTGTGCTCGCAAAAATAGTACGGCTGAGCCGTCCGGAACGACCGCGATGGCGAAGGGATTTCCGAGGGTAAATCGGGAGGTGGCAGACCAGTCGCGAAGAAAAGCAGCCGATGCCACAACGGTCGGCGCGGTCCGAGCAGCCGGTTGGGTCACGGTGCTCACTGCGGCTGGAGGACAGGTCAACGGGGCGCTCACGGCTCGGATCGCACAGCCTTGGGTCGAAGAGATGGCTAGGGCACAGAGCAAAGAAATCGATTGTCGAATCTGCATCGCAAATGAGTCTACACTCTCTTGGCAAACAATGGTCTTTCGTACACGAGCCGACGAGATTGAGACAGAGAGCGGTGCTTCAGACGCGGTCAAAGACGCGGTGGGCCACATGGTGCGTCAATTCGCCGATCCGTTGGCATTTTATCGAGAGCTCGTGCAAAACAGCATTGACGCTGGGGCTTCGAAGATTGGCATCCGTTTGCGCTACGATCGCGACATCGAGTGCGTGAACGTCGCGGTTCACGATGACGGCTCAGGGATGACTTTGGAGATCGTCGAGCGGTGCCTCCTGGTGCTGTTTCGAAGCTCTAAAGACAAAGATCCAACCAAAATCGGCAAATTTGGTGTGGGGTTTTTCTCGATCTTCTCGTTGACTCCTCAGAGCGTTCGCGTGGACACAGGCACTGGCGAGGGCATGGGGCTGCGAGTTGAGCTGAAACCTGACTTTAGCTATGAGGTCACTGAACGATCGGAGATGAAGGGGACGACTGTGGCCCTCAGCATTCCGATGAAGATCAGCGAGAGTCGA
>JANNCG010000984.1:0-11825 GCA_031386385.1 Myxococcales bacterium | reverse complement strand
TATCTCGACCACAACGCCACAACGCCCGTCCTTGACGAGGTTGTCGATCAGATGCTCCCGTATCTTCGAGAGCACTTTGGCAACCCATCAAGCGCGCATGTGTACGGGGCACGGGCTCGCGCAGCGGTCGATCGCGCACGGGGACAGCTCGCACGGCTCATTGGCTGTGACGACGACGAGGTCGTGTTCACCTCAGGAGGCACTGAGGCCAGCAACCTCGCGATTCGTGGGTGCGCTGAAGCATCAGCAAAACGTCGCAAGCTCGTCACCACAGTCATCGAGCACCCGGCAACCGGCCGCCCCTGCCATTGGCTTGGGACGCACGGACATACGATTGTACGATTGCATGTGGATGCACACGGACGCGCTCGCGAAGATGAGGCACAAGCGGCGATCGATGAGGACACATTTCTTGTCACCGTGATGCACTCAAACAACGAGACCGGTGTGCTGCAGCCGGTGCGTGAGCTGGCCACGATGGCCCAGTTAGTAGGCGCTACCGTTCACACCGACGCTGCACAATCACTTGGAAAAATCCCGCTGAACGTTCGTGATCTCGGCGTCGATCTGCTGTCCATTGCGGGGCACAAACTGTACGCTCCAAAGGGAGTGGGGGCGCTGTACATCAAGCGCGGGACGCCGTTGAGCCCGTTAACCCTTGGCGCAGGACACGAGCATGGGCGCCGACCAGGAACCGAAAACGTCGCCTCCATCGTGGGGCTCGGTGCAGCGTGTGAAGTTGCGGGGCGTCAACTGCTCGAAGTGAACGCGCGGATCCAAGCGCTTCGAGACCGATTGTGGGACACACTCTCGACGCAGCTCCCGGGGCTTGTGCTCAACGGACATCGAGAATTGCGGCTACCGAACACGCTGAACGTGAGATTCCCTGGGGTGTCGGGCAACGCCGTGCTGGCGGGCGCGGTCGAGGTCGCCGCTTCTACGGGCTCGGCGTGTCACGAGGGGCACGATGTGCCATCGGAGGTGATTGTGGCGATGGGTGTCACTCCGCAGGACGCACTAGGGTCCGTTCGGCTCACCCTCGGACGTGCAACCACTGAATCGGACGTCGATCGCGCAGCAGAGGCGCTCGTCCGGTCGTACAAGCGCCTTGCGGGCTTATAACGGGTGAGAATGCGAGTCAAAACACAGGACAAACACACTCGCTGCGAGTGCGAGCGAGCCGAGAGGTGAGCGATCTGCTAATACGGTGACGCGCACAGAAGACAAACACCATGACAGAAAAAAGCAAACCCATCCAAGCCACCCCTGACGTCACACCCGGCAAATGCCCCGTGATGCATGGGACAAACGCAACGGGAGCATCCCGGACAAACCGTGACTGGTGGCCGAACCAACTGAACCTGAAAATTCTCCACCAACACTCCGCTGCGTCCAATCCTATGGGCGAGGCTTTCAACTACGCAGAGGAGTTCAAGCAGCTCGATTTTAGGGCGCTTAAGAACGAACTTTACGCGCTGATGACCGACTCCAAAGACTGGTGGCCAACGGACTACGGCCACTATGGACCGTTCTTTATCCGCATGGCCTGGCACAGCGCCGGAACGTACCGCATAGGCGACGGCCGAGGAGGGGCTGGGTCTGGAAACCAGCGCTTCGCGCCGCTGAACAGCTGGCCCGACAACGTCAACTTGGACAAGGCTAGGCGGCTCTTGTGGCCGGTGAAGCAGAAGTATGGCAACAAGCTGTCCTGGGCCGACCTGATGATCTTGGCGGGCAACTGTGCGCTTGAGTCGATGGGCTTGAAGACCTTTGGTTTTGGTGGTGGTCGCATCGATGTCTGGGAGCCCGAAGAAGACATCTCTTGGGGCAACGAGGACACCTGGCTTGGCGACAAACGCTATGGGGCAAACAGAGAGTTGGCGAACCCCTTGGCCGCAGTTCAGATGGGTCTCATCTACGTCAACCCAGAGGGCCCGAACGGTCACCCCGATCCGGTTGCGTCCGGTCGCGACATCCGCGAGACCTTCGCGCGCATGGCGATGAACGACGAAGAGACTGTGGCGTTAGTCGCTGGTGGGCACACGTTTGGCAAGGCGCACGGCGCCGGCGATGCGGCGCTTGTGGGCAGCGCGCCCGAAGGAGCCCCCATGGAGCTGCAAGGCTTGGGGTGGAACAACACGTCCGGGAGCGGCAACGGCGTGCACACCTTCGGCAGCGGGATCGAAGGCGCTTGGAAGCCCAACCCGACGCGGTGGGACAACGGCTACTTCGACGTGCTGTTCGGCAACGAGTGGGAGGTGGTGAAGGGCCCCGGCGGCGCCCACCAGTGGACGCCCAAAGACTGCAAGCCTGAGCATATGATCGCAGACGCGCACGAAGGGTCAAAGAAGCACCCACCCATGATGACGACGGCCGATTTGGCCCTGCGTTTTGACCCAGCCTACGAGAAGATCTCTCGCCGCTATCACAAAGATCCAGCGGCGTTCGCGGACGCTTTCGCGCGGGCGTGGTTTAAGCTTACTCACCGTGATATGGGGCCGCGGGTTCGGTACCTTGGGCCAGAGGTTCCGAGCGAAGAGCTCATTTGGCAGGACCCCATTTCAGCAGGCAATCACGGGATAATCAACGCAACGGACATCGCGGCGCTCAAGGGCACGATCCTCGGCGCCGGCTTGGCCATCTCTGAGCTGGTCTCAGCGGCGTGGGCCTCAGCGTCCACCTTTCGCGGATCGGACAAGCGCGGGGGTGCGAACGGTGCGCGCGTTGCACTCGCACCGCAAAAGGACTGGGAGGTCAATCAGCCGACTCAGCTTGCAAAGGTCCTCACAGGGCTCGCGCAGATCCAACAGCAGTTCAACGCGGGGCAAGCTGGCAACAAGCGAGTATCGCTCGCCGATCTGATCGTCCTCGGGGGCTGCGCGGCCATCGAGCAGGCCGCGAAGAATGCGGGTCAAAACGTCGAGGTACCCTTCACGCCCGGCCGATGGGATGCGTCCCAAGAGCAAACCGATGTTGATTCGTTCGCGGTCCTGGAGCCAATCGCTGATGGGTTTCGCAACTACAAGCGCGCGGAGTGCGACTCCGTTGCGGAGGCGATGCTCGTGGATCGTGCGCAGCTGCTTCGGTTGAGCGCTCCCGAGATGACCGCGCTGGTGGGTGGGCTGCGCGTGCTCAATGCAAACAGTGGACAGTCCCAGCACGGAGTGTTCACAAAGCGCCCAGAAACGCTCAGCAATGACTTCTTTGTTAACCTTCTCGACATGGGCACGGTGTGGACGCCAACGTCTGCGAAGGCGGAGGTCTTCGAAGGGCGTAATCGAAAGACCGGCGCGGTGAAGTGGACAGGCACTCGGGCGGATTTAGTGTTTGGTTCAAACTCGCAGCTTCGCGCCCTCGCTGAGGTCTACGCATGCGACGACGCGCAGCCGAAGTTTGTCAGCGACTTTGTGGCTGCGTGGACCAAGGTGATGAACCTCGATCGCTTTGACGTGGCTTAACCCGACCGGGGTAAAGACTTATATCGAGGGGATATAAAAGAGCCGCGCGGCGACACCCTCGGGGACGGTGTACATACCATATCCGTTATACTCAAACGCGATCGCTTCTGCAGCCGCTGCTGGGATGGCGTTGATAAACGGACCCGCAAAAGTGGCCGCAACATCCCCTCCCCCCAGCACCGGAAACACGTGGATCTCGCCATATCCCCGCACCACGATCCGTGCACCATCGGTGCTCATGTCCGCCGCCGTCGCGATTGAAAAATCAATCGTACCCACGTGCGTGAGCGTCGTTGTCACGGCCGCATTCAGGGGCGCACGAGCCACGAAGACCTCTGCGGGTGACACTTCTTTTGTGACGAAATACACGTCGCCGGTCCCATGATGCACAAACAGGGCTTCACAGTCATACGGGCGCATGGGGTAAGTAAACTCAAAGCGCTCGGGGGTGACCATCGCGTCCCCCGCCATCGCCACAGGCTCTGGAAGGCGGTAGATTCGGACCAGCGGTCGGCCCATCGCACCGTTGCTCTCGCGGGCGATGTTATCACCGGTATCTGCCACGTAGATCTCATCTATGCCCATCCGGCGATCAATGGAGATGTCCTCCCAGTCAATGTTGGTCGCGCCCGTTAAACGGATGGTGGCGATGGTTGTTCCCATCGCGTTGATGGCGAAGATGTCGGGGGTGTTACCTGAGTCGTTTTCGACCCAAAACACGCCGGGTTGACGCCGGGACGCGACGATCCCAGAGACCTCGGGGAGGCCTTGAGCGGGTAGCGTGCCGACCTGCATCGGGCTGCCGTAGCGAGAGCCGCCGTCGGCCCGGCCGCTGTCCACGGGTCCCACGGCATCGTCAACTGTGGGGACATCCGTCGTTGGTGCGATATCATTGGCGAAACGATCAGCGCTCACTACGACATCCGCGTGTGTGGCACCCGAGTCGCCACCGTCGGACACAAGTGGGGGCCCACAGCCAACCATTGCACACGTAAAAAGCAATATCCCTGAAACCGGGTGGCGGATTGAGTGCATCGCTAGAGGGTACCGGTGATTGTTGCGGCCGCGAAGGCACAATCCACATCCATCGCAGCCCCGGTGACCGCTCACGCCATGGGCGCAACCCACGGGGTTCTCAGCGTGACGAGCTCTTCTGAAGCTGTGGGATGCACAGCGAGAGTCATGTCGAAGTCGCGCTTGGTGGCACCCATCCGAACCGCGATCGCCACAAGCTGGATCATCTCGCCAGCGCCTTCACCCAAGATGTGCACGCCCAGCACGCGGTCGGTGACGCCATCGACCACGATCTTCATCAACACCCGTTCGCTTGAGCCAGAGAGTGTGGATTTCATCGAGCGAAAACTCGTTTTGAAGATCACGATGTTCTGATGAGATGCGCGGGCTTGAGCCTCGGTGAGCCCCACCGTTCCGAGCTCGGGAGTCGAGAAGACAGCGGTCGGGACCGGACCAAGATCCACGGCGGTAGGGCGGCCGCCAAAGACCGTATCTGCAAAAGCGTGTCCCTCGCGAATGGCCACAGGTGTTAACTGCACACGGTTGGTCACATCGCCGACGGCATAAATCGACGAGACATTGGTCTGCGAAAACGCGTCAACAATCACCCCACCGTCCGGGTCAAGCGCGACGCCCACTTCTGCAAGCCCAAGGCCCTCGGTATTGGGTTTGCGACCGGTCGCAAAGACCACCCGTTCGGCTTTAAACTCTTGCCCACTCACCGTCGTGAGCGTGAGATCGCCTCGGTGTCCCGACAGCGCCTGGACAGCCGTGTTGGCCACCACGAGGATCCCCGCTCGGCGAATCCCCTCGGTGAGCCCTTCGCGCAAATCGTCGTCAAAACGTGGCAAAACACGGTCACTTCTGAGCATCAACGTGACCTCACACCCCATCCGCCGAAGCGCGCATGCGAACTCAACGCCGATGTACCCCGCGCCGACAATGAGCACGGACTTCGGAAGCGAATCCCACTCAAAGATGTCATTGGAGCTTTCAGCAAGCTCAACTCCTGGTGTGCTGTTTGGACGAACTGGGTGCCCACCCGTGGCGACAAGAATGCACTTCGCCGAGACCTCTCGGCCATCGCTGAGCCCAAGCAAGTGGGGACCCTTGACGACCGCACGACCGGCAAACGTCTGCACTCCTACCCGCAGCAGGTTCGCCGCATACACACCCTCGAGCCTCGCGATCTCTCTGTCTTTGGCACTTTTGAGCGCAGCGAAGTCAAACGCTGCGGCCGTGCGAGACCAGCCAAAGCCATTTGCGTCTTCAAAAGCGTCCGCAAAGCGGCTCGCATACACGTACAGCTTCTTGGGTACACACCCTCGAATCACGCATGTCCCGCCCATGCGATGCTCCTCCGCGAGGATAACGTTTGCTCCAT
Organism: Myxococcales bacterium; assembly: GCA_031386385.1. Classification (GTDB taxonomy): domain Bacteria; phylum Myxococcota_A; class Polyangia; order Polyangiales; genus JANNCG01. Next base: position 5,969 of record JANNCG010000984.1, on the reverse strand, counting down.
GTTGTGCTGCAACGCGAGCGGCACGGACTCCTCCGGACCCTCCGCCGATGACGAAGAGATCCACTGCAAACTCGCTCATGATCGTGCACCTTTTGTCGGCATGTTGTCCAAGACAGTAGCACCAGCGCGCACCGCGCTCGCCGATTTGTGAGCAGTAAGGATGTTTGCCGCGTCGCCAAGAGCGCCCGACAATCACAGCGCTGAACCGGGTTGCATTCGAGCCCGTTTAGCCACGAAAATACGAGCGCTGCTGAAACCGAAGTCCTGCCAAAATTTGCGCGACCCGCGCTTGCGAAAGCGAGCCAATCCGTGCGCCCAGGCGGGACTTGGCGACAGCGTCGCTCTGCGAGACAACCACGACGCTCTGGGACAAAAGATCTCCCTCGCCGGCGTCGAGCAAAACGTTGCCCGGCTCGCTCGCTCGATGCAGGTTTGCTGTACAAAGTGATCGTCGTGTCTGCTCCAACTGCGGTGCTGTCGTACATGTTGTCGTAATTGCCGCGGGATGACACGAAGTAAGCAGTCCGCTTAGACAGTGCGACACCCAAAGCCCCTTGAAATTCTGCGAGCTTTGTTTTGGTGAATAGACACTTGTCAACAGGGGAGAAGCAGAGATAAGGATATCTCCGAAATATTGATTCTGGAAAAAAAGGAGCGGGCTCTCTGTCCGCTTTATGTTGACCGCGACAACTTGAAATAATCTCTCAAAGGATGGGGAAATTTGCATGGCCGAATTAAAAATTGAATTTGACTCGGCGCTCTGCTCGATCGGGCAGATCGGTCCGCTCGCAATCGTCGTCTGGCGAGGAGAAATGCTCGCGGATGCCGCGCGATGCCAGCACTCGCTCATTGAGCGCGAGTTCAAAGCCGGACGAACCGTTGGCCTGATCGTTGTGCTTGAAGATGGTGTCTCTGCGCCAAGCGAAGAGGTGCGAAAAATCTTGGCCGTGGCAGCAGACCGCTTCGCGCCGCACTTTGTCGCTCAGGCCGTCGTCGTGCTCGGCGAGGGGTTTCGCGCAGCCGCTGTCCGGGGCTGGATCACGGCGGTGAATCTGGTGACGTGGGCGAAGACTCCCGCGAAGTCATTTTCGACACCCGCCGAGGCGGTTGCGTGGATTCGTCCCAAACTTGGGATCAGTGTTGCGCGCGAACTCTCACCAGGCGCTATCCTTGACGCCATCGGATCGCTTCGAAAGAGCTAAGGCCGACAAACGCCGGGCGTGTGGGCGAGCTCGTAGTCTTCTGGTCGGCGAGCCGCACGCGAAAACGGGGTGGAGGGATCAATCATTCATGGGGTGAATGTGATGACTTCAATAGATCAACTTCCGAAATGATCGTGAAGACTGAATATTCATCGTCAGCTACTCGGCCTCGTAGAGCGCTCTGCACAGAGCGCCTCAAGGCACCCCACCTCAACGAGAGAAATTCTAGCGATGCAATATCAAGTGATCATCAAGATGAAGCCAACAGCGAACCGCGAGCAACTCGGCGCCCTTCTCAAGGACGAGGCGCAGAAGGTTTGGGAGCTGCAAACCTCCGGCGCCTTGCGCTCGATTCATTTTATTCGGGGCAACGCAGGAGTGGCTCTGATGCTTGAAGCCGCCGATGATGACGCCGCTGAGAGGCTTGTGCAGTCGCTGCCCATGGTCGCGCAGGGCTTGCTCAGCACTGAGACGATTGCGCTTGTTCCGTTCACCGGTCTGGCGATTCTGTTTGCCGGGCCAACCGCCGCACCCACGCCAAGCACTCAGGAGAGCGATCACACGTGAGCCCCTCTCAAACTATCATTGTCGTCGCTGGCGCTCACGGAAACCTAGGAAAATTGCTGTGCGATGCACTTCTCGCCCGCGCGCAGCTAGAGGGCAAGAGTGTTCTTGTTCGTGGGCTCGTACGTCGAGGCTCTGCGAGCGAATCGTCCCATGCGACACCAGCCCACGTGCAAGAGCGCGCAGAGTCAGCCCTTGTCCTTGAGCCTGTGGACTACGACAGCGACGAAGATCTCAAGCGCGTGTGCGTAGGTGCTCATTGTGTTGTCTCGACGCTTCAGGGTCTTGAAGAGGTCATCGTCGGGGTGCAATCGCGCCTGCTCAAGGCAGCGCTTGCGTGCGGGGTGCGAAGATACATTCCATCGGATTTTTCTGGCGATTTCACGAAGCTACCAGAGGGATCGCATCGCAATTTTGACTTGAGGCGCCGCTTTCATCGAGAGGCTGAGCGGATGATTCAACAGGGGCGCTCAAGCCTTCAGTTCACGTCTATTTTTCAAGGCGGTTTCACAGAACTTCTCGGCAGTGGCTGGGTGCTCTTTGACTACAAGAAGCGTCGCGTGGCCTACTTCGGTTCGCCCGACACGCTCATGGAGTTCACCACGTGGAAGAACACCGCAGAGTTCACCGCAGCGGTCGCCATGGACACAAACCCAACGCCGAGAAGCCTGTATATTGCCGGTCAACAACTGAGCCCACGTACAGCGCAAACGCTGGCAAAAACTCTCACCGGCTCTGAGTTTGCACTGAAGCGGGTCATGCCGACGAGCGCGCTACGGGTAGTCATTTCGCTGGTGAAGCTCTTCAAGCCGGGCAAGAAAGATGAGGTTATGCCCATGTGGGTCGCCATGCAGTATGGCTACTGCGGTGCGCTCGGATTGATGTCGCCGCCACGGTTGGACAACGATCGGTACAAAGAAATCCAATGGACGTCCGTCGATGACGTCGTGCAAACGGCGTTCGCGAACAACACAGCCGCCTCGTAGTACCCAAACTACGGATAATTTATATGAAAAAAGTAATATACAACGGCTACGGCAACGCGGATGTTCTAACGTTGGCCGACGTGGCGCTGCCAGCGATATCCGCTCAGCAGATCCTCGTTCAGGTGAAGGCGACGGCGATAAATCCGCTCGATTGGAAGATCTTCGAGGGGCAGATGAAAATCATGACGGGATCGAAGTTTCCGCGCGGGATCGGCTTTGAGTTTTCGGGGATTGTGAGCGCGGTTGGCAGCCAGGTCAGCGAATACAAAACGGGCGATGAGGTCTTTGGAATGCTGGATGCTTTCAAGGGCGAAGCGCTCGCTGAGTTTATTGTCGTCGAATCGAAGCAGCTGCACCGAAAGCCAAAGGCACTGTCGTTTGAGCAAGCAGCCGCCCTCCCCGTGGGTGGGCTCTCAGCACTGCAAATCCTCGATGATCTCGCGGGCGTAAAGAGCGGCACCGAGGTGCTCATCCTCGGCGCAACGGGAGGGGTCGGCGCGTTTGCGACGCAGCTGGCAAAACACCGCGGCGCGATCGTCACCGCCGTCGTGGGTACCAGAGGCGTCCCGCTTGTTGAAAAATGGGGGGTCGATTGTGTTGTCGATTACAAAAAGCAGCGCGTTGCTGAGCTGAGCAAGCGCTTCGATGTGGTGATCGATTTGTCCGACACGCTGCCCTTTGCCTCTGCGAGCTCAATCATGAAGTCTCAGTCGGTGTACGTGAACGCCCTTCCGAATCCCAAGGACATCGTGGTCGGATTTTTTAACAACGTAATCTCGGGGCGCAAGCGCAAGATCTTGATGATGAAGCCCAGCCCCGCCAGGCTCACAGCCCTCTGTACCGATGCCTCGGATTGGCTGCAAATCGTCGTGGGAAACACGTTCACCATCGACTCGTTTAAGCAAGCCTATACCCAAACCAAGACCGGCGGAACCCTCGGCAAAGCCGTGATCACCGTCAGCTAGCGCCACTGCGGCGATCGCCTCGCGAAGGGTCGTACGCTCGTTAGCAGCCCGAGAGTTCTGGTGGTGGCAGCGGCCCGATGGCGATCTCTTCACCGCCAGAGCACGCCCATCCCTTAGGCCCTCCTTGAGCGGTCGAGCGCCGACACAAACAACGTACGCCACTCGGCCACTCGCAGGACAGATTCGACGCAAACCCGCTGCACGAGCTCCCCTGAACGGCCGTTGCCTGCGGACATACGCTTGAGGGGGCAACGGCGATGCGCTCGGGGTTCTGCGTGACAGTCGCCTGCCTCGTCGTTTGACCGCCGGACTGAAGCGATTGCGTCTCGTCGGCAGACGCTGCAGTGCGACAACTTGCGGCAGAGCTAACCAGCGCGAGAGCGCGAAGAATATGGGTCAATCGAGGTTGCATCGCCGCCACTCTACCAGTAAAAGTACGGCAATCCATAGGCAAGCAGCCATGGGTTAGTCGAGCGACGAAATCAGCGCACGTTGAGACCCGCTACCCGGGCGCTGTCGCGTATGACTCCCCTAAACCAAGTGTACCGCGGGTCGCCTTCTTGCTGCGGATGCCAGGCGATTTGCATCTCGATGGGCGCGAGCTTCACTGGCGGCTTGCGGATCACGATCTCCTGCAGCTTACTGCGCGCGATGGCGAAGCTCGAAGGCAGCGTCGCGATGCGGTTCGAGCTCTCAACGAGACTTAGCGCGAGCGAAAATGAGGTCACCACCCGAGACACTCGCCGACTAAGTCCATGCTCTTCGAGCGCAGAATCTACCACCCCGCGATTGGAGGCGCCCACGGGAGCCACAAGAATGTGCTCAGCGGCAGCGAACCGTTGCAGCGAGAAGCGCCCTTTGAGCAAGGGATGGTCTCGGCGCAAAATGCAGACATACTCCTCGGTAAACAGCGCCTCTCCTCGGACGCGATGCGCAGTCGCTGGGGCGATGAAGAGCCCTCGCTCGTCGGCACGCGGTGGAGCGAATGGACCGGACATCGCACGAACGTAAAGGTTCGCATGCGGCGCTTGCTTGGTGAGCAGTTGATCGAGCGGCTTGAGCAAAACCTCAACAATGCGGTCCGTTGCAGAGAGAACAAAACTCCCTGTGTCGGTCTTTGGCTCAAAGGGGACTGCGGCATCCACGAGCCGCTCAGCTGAAGCGATCACCTCGGCGGCACGCACGCGGAGCTGCTCACCGAGCGCGCTGCGCGCAAACGTCCGACCCACGCGAACCAACAGGGGGTCGTTGAAGTCTCGACGGAGCCGGTGAAGAGCGTTGCTCGCTGCGGCGGGGGTGATCGCGAGGCGCCGAGCCGCACGGGCGACGTGAGCTTCTTCTAAGAGAAAATGCAGGGCGCGAACATGGTTTAGGTCAAAACCGGATAGCTTCACAACGTGAAGGTTAGCACCCTTGCTTTGCAACCGGTGAAGTGATTACTTCAAACTTAAGCAGCTAAACAGCGAGCTTCTCGGCAATCGCCAGCGCTTCAGCAACACGCTTGCGTGCGAGAGCATCACGAGGAGCAATCCCCTCTAAAATTGGCAGCGCTTTTGCCCCAAGGGTCTCGACGATATCAAAGACGTGGTCGGTGTTTGAAAGCGGGTGTCCGTACAGCTCAATCGAACGCTGTGATAGTGCGGCATCGGTGCACACTGCGGTCAGCAGTGCCAGCTTGGGACTGCGTTTTGGCTCAGGGATCCCCGTAGTGCCCTTTGTAGTGTAGTCCGCTAAGATCTCTGTGGCCCAATCGGTGTCGCGGTCAAACGCGAACGCGAGGTGGTCCCTGCCAGCGCGAAGATCAGCGGACTCTGTTGTGACTGGGGTGCCTTTCTTGGTCGCGTCGACGAGCTGCCGAAAGGCACGCTCAACCTGGCTCAATACCGTTGCGTATTCTTGCGGGCTGGCCCGATGCAAATAGCGCCGTAGCGCATACCATGGAGCGGAGATGTCCGAGCTTCCGATGGGGTTCGCCAATGGGTGTGTGAGGTCGGGAATCACCAGCGACAGCACGAGCGACCAGCCGCCACGCCCGAGCCAGAGACCGACAAAGGGGTTCCATCCTTCGTCGGTAAAAACACGACCTTTGCTCGTGCTCCAGCTATTCAAGCCGTCTACTCCACCCACCCACGCTGCGAAATTTTTCACACGCTCGCGCTCACTCTCAACCGTGAGCACCTCGGGCTCGTCCGGAATCTTCGCGAGCTCGCCGAGTCCAGCCATGGTGTTCGCCGCAGTGGCTTGGCGACGAT
>JANNCG010000976.1:0-2461 GCA_031386385.1 Myxococcales bacterium | reverse complement strand
GCCACGCGATCGCGCGGGAGCCCTCCCAATTCAGCCACAACGCCAGCGATAGTGTCTCGCATCAGCGCGGGAAGTCCCTCTCGGCGCGCCCGCGACAACGCCAAGTCAATCACCGCCAACGCGCGATCGGGTTGTGCACGGCCGCCTAGGTACCGCTCACTCAGCTCTGCCGCAAAGGCCAACACTGGAGCCTCCGCCATCACTCCGTGGTGGGACGCAATCAACGGCGCATACGCGCTTACGACCGCGCTCAAATCCACTCCGGTAGGCTCATCAAGGATCAATCGCTGAGTCCCGCGATCACACCAGGGCTCTGCTTCAATGAGCTTGCGCGCCTCTTCGGCGGTCGCGGTTCCGATCCAGGCAAACTTCTGTGATGACAGCGCCGCCCGAAGCTCGATGGTCACGTCCTCTGGAATATCCCGCGAGAAAAACCAAGGTGCTATGGGATCAAACGCCACAATCACCTTGTCTGAAAGCTGCACGAGCTCTTCAACGAGTTTTCGTGCTCGCTCAATCCCTTGCGGCCCGCGCGCCTGTGCGGCGATATCGCTGTGGCGCAACAGCAGCACGCTACGGGACTCAACCTTTCGCGCAACTGCACGCAAGAAGGTGCTCTTGCCAACACCCGGTGCACCGATCACAAGCGCGGCTCGTGCATCGCGACGTCCAACGGCGTCGAGTGCGCGCTCAACCTCGCGGTCCCGACCCACCACTGGTTCGAGCGAACCTCTCGCACAATCGCTCGACAAATTACGGGCAAACATCGCCACTGCCGGAAATGTCCTCGGATCAATATCAAAGGGCGTTTTCGTAGCCGTACGCGCAGAGGGTTTGGCGTTCTTCGCGGGAATTTTTGCACTGCTCGGTGGAGTTGACCCCGTCGCGCTCGAGCTGCTAATGATCCCGTTGCGCTGCGTGTGAGGGCTAAGCGTGCTCTGCGGACGTGACGAATCGGTCGCAGAGTTTGCCTTCGGAACATGGTTCGGTTTTTGCGCGATGTGTGCCGCCGAGGGACCGCTGAGCGAGGCCTGAATCGCCGCCTGTGTGGCTTGAGCCGGAGCTCTAGCCGGCGACGACTGGGAGGGCCGAGTAAAGCTCCGATAGATTTCTGCGGCGAGGTTGGTCCCATCGCAACCAAGCTGGTTCACCCAGGACCACAGCGCGGTGTGGCGATCAGTCAGGGCGGCGAGGATAAAATCCAGCGGAGCGAGCTCGGCTTTGCGCTCGGCCGCGATTCGTTTTGCGCGGGATTGAATGCGCTCAATCGTTCCGGTGTCTTCGGTATGGACCTTCACGGCCATGCGAAGATCTTCTGGTCGGACCCCTCGAGCGACCAGGACTCTTGCGCCATCACTCCCTTGCTCAACCCAAGCTGCGGCCACGTGAAGCGTCGTGACGCGGGTGCTCTTCTCGCGGGCAATCGCGTTGGCTCGATCAATCAAGTTTTTAGCAGAGGCACTGGTAGAGGCTTGGGGCATCATTCGAGTTGGTCCCACGCCTTTGGCATGCCTTCATCAAGCGATGCCACTTTTCAGCGAACTGGACTTTCGCGAATCGCACCGGATCTCAACCACGCGCTCGACACGGGCTACCAACGATGGTGCACATACGCGCGTAGATATTGGTTGTACACGTTGGTTAGCTCTGCGAAGACAACGGGGTCTATCTCGATGCCTGCCGCCATGACGTTCTCATCGACCTGGGCGACATTTTTTGCACCTGGGATCACGGTCGACACTCCATGTTGTGCAAGGCACCACGCGAGCGCCATCTGCGCGATACTCACGTTGGGCGGACGAAGATCGCCCATTCGCTCGACCATTCGCATCCCAAGCTCAACCGGGACGCCGGAGAAGGTCTCGCCGACATCAAAAAACTTACCTTCGCGATTGAAATGACGATGATCGTCTTCGGCAAAAATCGTATCCGGCCGAATCCTCCCAGTGAGCATTCCCGACGCGAGCGGAACCCGCGCCAGCACCGCTACCCGCTGCTGCTTTGCGTACGGCAGAAAGTACTCAGTCGGCTTCTGCCGCAACAAATTCAGAATGATTTGCACGCTCTTGATGCTCGGATAAGCCGCAATCGCGCTCATCGCCTCTTGCACCGTCTCAACGGAGATCCCATAAAAAGTGATTCGCTTTTCGTGCACGAGCTGATCGAGCGCGTCAAACACCTTTCGATCGCCGTAGACCGCCGAGGGCGGACAGTGCAGCTGCAACAAATCCAGCACGTCCATCTGCAAGTTGGCTCGCGAGCGATCCACAAAACCACGGAGGTTCTCAAGAGTGTATCCCTCCGCCGTGTGTGGACTGAGCCTATGCCCGGCCTTGGTGGCCACATAGACCCGCTGCTTTCGAGTCTTCAGCACCTGCCCAATGAGCTTCTCGCTGCGACCATCTCCGTAGACATCCGCCGTGTAGATGAGATTCACTCCCAAATCAATGGCGTTGTTAAG
>JANNCG010000972.1:0-3347 GCA_031386385.1 Myxococcales bacterium | reverse complement strand
GCTGAGACCTACGCAGAGCAGTACGTCAACGGCATCGGAAACACCAACGCGCTTCCGTGGGAGGTCGTCGGTGGGATCAAGGTGTTCGTCCAGCGAAACAGCTATCTCATGCTGGGAGGTGGCACGCGGATTCCTCTCGGCAACGCGTACGCAGGTGCACTTGGTCGGGCATTTATCGGGATTATCTTCGAGCCCTCCATCGGGGATGCCGACGGTGATGGCTACCGCGACGACGTCGATCGTTGCCCCAATGACCCGGAAGATTTCGACCATTTTCAAGACGAAGATGGCTGCCCCGAGCTCGATAACGATCGGGATGGAATTTTGGACGTCAATGACCAGTGTCCGCTTGTCCCTGAAGACCGAGACGGAGACGCCGACGACGACGGCTGTCCCGAGAGTGATCGCGGCGATCGTGACGGAGATGGCATCCTAGACTCCGCCGACCAGTGCCCCGATGAGCCCGAGGATCGCGACCAGTTTCAAGACACCGACGGCTGCCCCGATCCAGACAACGACAACGACGGGATCTTGGACGTCAACGACTTGTGCATCAACGACCCCGAAGACCGCGATAACTTCGAGGACGAAAACGGCTGCCCCGACCCAGACAACGATCACGATCGTATCCCAGACGCGCGTGACCAGTGTCCCAACGATCCCGAGACCTACAACGGCGAGCGCGACGATGATGGCTGTCCCGATCAGGGTCAGGTCGTCGTTGAAGAAGGTCAAATTCGTATTCTTCAAGCCATTAACTTTGAGACCAATTCTGCACGTATTGTCGCGGCTTCGATTCCGATTGTAGAGGCCGTTGCGCGCACGCTCATCGGCAATCCTCAGATTCGGATGGTGCAAGTGCAAGGGCACGCTGACGAGCGTGGCAACGATGATAACAACCTTCGTCTGACTCAGGATCGTGCGCGGTCGGTGGTTGAGGCCCTTGTCGAGCGTGGCGTGGACCGTGGACGGCTGCACTCTGCAGGGTACGGCGAGCGCTGTCGCTTTGGATATCCTGCGGTCGCGGGCCAGCCTCCGCACAACGCCGAGTGCCAGCACGGCGGTCCAGCTTGGTGTCATTCGGACCGAGCATGGCGCGAAGATCGCCGGGTGGTCTTTTTGATCCTTGAGACCGCGGACGGACCGTTGCGGGTTCGCGTGGCGTGCTCCGACGCGGAAGATCTGATTCCTGAAGAAGACCGTCGGTATCACAGCGCTGAGTAGTGGCGCGCGATTTGCTGTGCATTCGAGAGAATGATCGGGGTATTCTCTCTCTCAATCATGACTGATTCTTTCGAAGCAGTGACGGCACGCATGTTGACGTCCTTTCGCCAAGATATGCGAGATTTTGTGCGGGTCATTTGCGACGACCATGAGCTCGACGAAAACCTCCGTGAGCTCGCCGCAGGTGCAGTTCTTTATGGGCTAACTCCCGGTGATATCATCCCGGACAGCAGCTCGCCGCCATTAGGCTTCGTGGATGATGCCCTCGCGCTTCGCGTGGTGCTGGACGTGATTGCGAATGAAGCGCCAGAGCGGTTTGATGGATACGCAGATCGCTTGCCCGAAATGTGCGAAACGCTCGACGACGACCTCGACGCAGCCCGCGATTTTTTGGGCGATCTCTACGAGCCCTTTGCACAAAGAGTGATGCAGTCCAAGACGATGGAGTTCAAAGGCAAGAACGCCAAAGGTCTGCTTGAGGACCCCGAGTGGCTGGACACTGAGCTTGCGGTGCTCGGTGTGAAGCTTGAATTTAAAGCAGGATCCGTTCTGGCTGCGGCTCGTCGTGTAGCGACGCTGCTTCCGCAATTTCGCGCGAAACTTGCTCGGGCTCGGTAGTCGCGCTTCGAACCTGCGAAAACGCTTCTTTCGCGATCCCTGCAAGGAGTGAGCGCGCGATCGACTGCTCAATGCCTGACCAGGCGACAATCCACGCGAGCTGGGTGCCATCTTTTGACACGGCGATTTGCCCCACGCGAGAGCCAGCGATACGCAGCGATTTCTCTAGTCGTTCGCCGATTTTCGCGCGGACGGTGAGCGTGGGATGCGCCTCCCAGCGAAGCCATGATGGCTCCCATCGGATGGACCACTCGATGGCGCGCAGGCCTCTGCTCGAGCGATGTCCGCGACGCGAGACCAGCTTCAGACGAAGCGCACCAGGCTTGTTGAGATCCCCCCGAACGCGCCAAGCAAGCTGCGTTTGCGACGCGTTGTCAAACTCCCGAAGGGACTGCGCAAGCGAGCGCATCGCGTGCAGCTCACTCGCTGGCTCTCGCGGCCGCTTTGCAATCAACACCGCCAACGCAATCAGCGTGACACTCGCACCCGCCAGCGAAATCGCAGGAACTCTCAGCGCAAATGCAAGCCCAGTGACGAACACGCCAACCACTGCTGCGGTTGACATGAGCCACTGTGACTTCGGTTTTTCCAATGCTGCGTAGTGAGCCGCCATCCGTTGCCGCGACCATGCGCTAGGTCTAAGTCGTTGTTGCGTTGATTGGATAGGCTGCAACATCGGAGCGACCAACATCGTCGCGATGAGGACTAAAATCGCACCGAGGGTCAATGCGCCGCGCACAGCCTCAAGCACAAGACTCATGCAGAGTCCGCCCAACGCGCCGATAAGGGCAGGGATAAATGCCAGCTTTTTTCCTAGCGAAATGAGCTTTGGTGCCCCTGGCGTGCTGCGTCTTAGGGACTCAATCATCCCGCCAAAGAGCAACGCACAGAGTGCCCAAATGGCGGGTCGACTCCAGCGCTGATGCGACGCACGTTGAATCTGCGCTTGCGGCACCACACGCTCGGTGTTGAGCCATGTGAAAAGTGAATGATCGCATGCGATTCGAGCCTCCCACCGAGCTCCAGCCGGGAGGTGACGGCGAACCGCTCGCACAACATCGCGTCCCACTTCGCTGCTCACGGTGCTCTCGATCCCCGGTGTTTCGTCAGCAAGCCAGCGTGCGCGCTGAATCGACGAGGGCGTCGCAATCCTTAACTCCGCCGCTTCAAGCCCACGCTCCCACGGAACCGTGCTCACTCGAACCACGGCGTCGGGCCCCTCGCGGACGATCGCGCCCTGCGCGCGCAAGCTCGTGGTGTAGCGCAGGACCACGTCAACGGTTCCTCGTCGCATACCGTCCTGTTCGCCCAAGGTCACTTCAAGCTGGCCTGACCGCGCCGAGTGCGTCGAGATGGCGACAGGGGCGTTTTGCGCGTCCGTGGCGGACGCCTCGACCACCGTCGCATCCGCTGGAATTTCACTCAACTCAAACGTATGTAGCCGACCCGCGAGCACCCTCCATCGCACGCGCAAGGTCACCGTGGCGCCGCCATCCCGGTCCACC
>JANNCG010000967.1:0-5175 GCA_031386385.1 Myxococcales bacterium | reverse complement strand
TCTGCGACGTCACCGGGTCAAGCCCCGCAGCCGGCTCGTCATACAGCACATACGGCGCGTTGCTCACCGTCGCGCGTGCCACACCGACGCGCTTTTTTTGCCCCCCAGAGAGCCCCGAAGGCATGCGATCACCGAAGCCCGACAGAGAGACACACTGCAACCTATTTTCAACCCTCGCGACGATCTCAGCTTCGCTCAGCTTGCCTTGCCGTCTTAACGGAAAAGCGATGTTCTCAAACACGGTCATGTAGTCAAACAGCGCGTAGTTTTGAAAGAGGAAGCCAAATTTTTCTCTGGCTTTTTGCAGCTCAATCTCTGTCAGCCCGCTAAGCTCAAGGTCCTCGATCTCGACCCGTCCTTGGTCCAAAGTGAGCAGCCCAACGATGCTCTTGAGCAGGACACTCTTTCCACTCGCTCCAGGCCCAACCAGCCCATACAAGCACCCGCTCGGAACCGTCAGCGTAACATCCTCCAACACCGTGGACGCGAAGCTCTTGTGCAACTGCGTGAGACGAATCACCAGGTCCAAGCCTTACTACGAAGCACCGCTGAAAACACCATCCATTGTCTGAGCGCAAAGTGGTAGCGTTGCCAGCGAAGGTGAGCACAAACAACGCGCAGGACCCCGCAGAATCAGTCCCCGGCCGCATAGGCTCGGCGGTGATCTCTGTCGCTGAGCAGGTTGGGGGCGTGGGTTTGCTCAGCGTTCAAATCATCAAGCGGTTGTTTCCGCCGCGCATAGACGGCTCTGAGCTGTGGCGCAATTTGTACAAAATGTGCGTCCTTTCGCTGCCTATTGTCGCGATTACAGCGTTGTTCACCGGCGCGATTATGGTGATTCAAGCGGGGATCTTGATCAAGCGCTTTGGCGCCGAAGGCTTGCTAGGTTGGGGCGCTGGGTATGCGACGCTACGCGAGGTCGGACCGATTCTTATCGCGTTGATGCTCTCGGGGCGCGTGGGAGCAAACAACACCGCAGAGTTGGGGACGATGGTGGTGACCGAGCAGATCGACGCGCTGCACACGCTCGCGATTGATCCTATTTCGTATCTGATTGTGCCTCGGGTGCTCTCGATCGTGGTGACGCTGTTTGTGCTCACGATCTTTGGTGACGTATTGGCCCTATGCGGCGCGGCGGTCACGGGTCAAGCGCTGCTGGGTGTCTCAACTCGCACCTTCTGGAACGGCTTCATCGAGACCATCAAGCTCTGGGACCTCTCCACGGGGCTTATCAAATCGTGCTTCTTCGGCGTGGTGATCGCGCTGTCGTCTTGCTACCACGGGCTCGCTGTCAAAGGCGGCGCTCCGGGCGTGGGCCGTGCGGTCAACGCCTCGGTGGTGGCGAGCGCGACGGGCGTGTTTGTCCTCGACTACTTTGCGACGTACTTACTCAAATGACAGACAAAGTTTCATTCGTTCAAGACGTGGGGCGTGTGGGGCTTGAGCTGTTTCGCGGCGCACGCGGGATGTACAGCGTGTTGGTTCGCACGCTCTATTGGACCTTCAAAGGTCGTCGTGAGCCCCGCGCGATTCTGACGCAGTGCTATGAGATCGGAAACAAGTCCGCGTTTTTTCTCTCGGTCACCATGGGATTTTTCGGGATGATCTTGGTGTTTCAGAGCGCTCTGCAAGCGCTGCAGGTCGTGCCCGATCTGACCATGCTCGGCGCTACGTACATAGAAATTTTGGTGCGTGATCTCGCCGCTTCGATCGGCGCGCTCATGCTCGCTACACGAGTGGGCGCGGGGATCGCCGCAGAGATTGGCTCGATGGTGGTGACCGAACAAGTGGACGCGCTTCGGATGTCCGGCGTGGACCCGGTGCACTACCTGATTGTTCCGCGATTTGTCGCGTCGATCATTATGACACCCGTGTTGGTGTTGTGGGCGGGCTTTGTGTCGCTTATGGCCGGGACCGCGACCGCGTACTTTATCTTTAACGTAAACCCCGCGACCTTTCTCAACCCATTGCTATTGGACTGGGGTGATTTCGCGATCGGAATCACCAAGTGCTTTGCCTACGGGGCGGCGATTCCGATCGTGTCGGGGTACTGCGGGCTGAGCACTCATGGTGGAAGCGAAGGCGTCGGGTGGGCCACCACACGCGCGGTGGTAAACACATCCCTCGCGACCATTATCCTCAACTTTGTGATCTCAGGCGCTGGCTTTGTGATCTTTCCTGTGTGAACAAACGACCCCTCTATGCAAGCACTTATTTTTGACCAGACCCTACAACTTTTAACCGATGCTCCTGCGCCCACTCGCGGCAACGGAGAGGCGCTGGTGAGCGTCCGCGCCGCGGGAATTTGCGACACGGACTTGCAGCTCACGCGTGGGTACATGAACTATCGCGGGACGTTGGGGCACGAGTTTGTCGGCGAGGTAATCGAGTGCGACAGCGCGCAGTGGCTCGGCAAGCGCGTAGTGGCGGACATCAACGCAGGGTGCGGCGAGTGCGAAGACTGCATCAAGCGCGACGGCCACCACTGTCCCACGCGATCCGTCCTGGGAATTCTCAATCGAAATGGCGCTTTCGCTGAGCAACTCGTGGTCCCCGAACGTTGTCTCGTTGAGGTCCCCTCGCAGGTGAGCGAAGACTGTGCGGTGTTTGCAGAGCCCCTGGCGGCGGCCCTTCACGTCCTCGACGAGCGGCCCAACAACGCACGCGACGCCATTGTCGTGGGCGACGGTAAACTCGGTCTGCTCATCGCGATGGCGCTCAAGAGCGCAGGACTTAACGTGTTGTGCGTCGGGCACCACCTGCACAAGCTGGCCAACCTCGAGCACCTCGATTGTTTCACCATCCTTGAAGACGAAATCGCAAACACCCCCGAGCTCAAGCAATCCCTCTTTGTGATCGAAGCGACCGGAACCCCCGGCGGTCTCGCCCGCGCCCTCTCGCTCACCGCACCGCGCGGAACGCTGGTGCTCAAGACCACCGTTGCGCAGCCAATTTCCATTGATTTTACGCGTGTCGTCGTCGATGAGATCCGTATTGTGGGCTCTCGCTGCGGCTCACTTCAGCGCGCGATAACAGCTTTAAGCTTATCTCAGATCGACCCCACCATACTCATCTCCGCACGCTACCCCATCACCGACGGAATCGCCGCCATGGCCGAAGCCAGTCGCCGTGGCGTGTGCAAAGTTTTGCTAGAGTTTTAGAACCGCCACCCACCGTCATGATCGAGTTTAAGCAAATCAAGAAAGCTTTTGGCACCAAGACGGTGCTCAACGGCGTCGATTTGACCATTCAAGACGGCGAAGTATTTTTCATCATTGGCTCGTCGGGTGCTGGCAAAAGCGTCCTGATTAAACACCTGATTGGCCTGCTAAAACCCGATGCCGGTGAGATTTGGCTCGACGGTGATGACGTCTCAAAGCTCGATGAGCAGCAGCTCTATCGCATTCGCAAAGTGTGCGCGATGGTCTTTCAGCACGCGACACTTTTTGACTCGATGACGTGCGCCGAAAATGTCGCGCTCCCGCTTCGCAAACACCAGGGTCTCTCTGGTGCTGCGGCACTCGCTGAAGCTCGGATACGGTTAGAGCAAGTGCATATGCACGAGTACGCCGACCGGTATCCCGCCGAGCTCGGTGACGGGATGCGCAAGCGTGTGGCCATCGCGCGGGCCCTCACGGTCAACCCTCGCTATGTTCTTTTTGATGAGCCCACCACGTCTCTGGACCCAGTGAGCGCGCGGCGAGTGGACAAGCTTATCCGTGAGCTGAGCGACAAGCTGGGGGTCACCAGTATTGTGGTCTCGCACGATTTAACCAGCATATTTAACATCGCGAACCGCGTCGCCTTTCTCTACAAAGGCCTGCTCCACGCCGTCGGAACCCCCGCCGAGCTGCTCGCCAACCCCGATCCCATCGTTCACCAGTTTATTCGAGGCCACGCTGAGGGCCCGATGGAAGTATAGTCCCCGGTCGCACGCTATGGCCACACAGAGCCGCTCCATTGAAGTCAAAGTCGGTATTCTTATCCTGATCGCCCTCGGCATCCTCGCCGTGTTGGTGTTGGTTATGGGCGGGATCACGTTTCAAAAACGCTTCTCGCTCAACGTAGATTTTGAAAACCCCGGCGGGCTTCAAGCTGGCGCACCGGTGAAGATGGCCGGCGTACGTGTTGGAACCATCGACGCGCTTGAGTTTCGCGCCTCACCCGCAGACCCACTCACCGGTCGCCGAACTTTGGTGCGCGCCAGGATCTTGGTCGAAGAGCGCTTTCACCGCGAGATTCACCGCAACGCTGAGTTTTATGTGACCACGCAGGGCGTCCTCGGTGAGCAATTTTTGGCCATCGATCCAGGCACTTCACCCGAGCAGATCGCCGCTAACTCGACGGTGATTGGGATGGGCCCGCCAAGGATTGACCTGTTTTTAGCGCGAGCGTACACGCTGCTCGATGAGGCCGTCGCTGGCGTGCACAACAACAGCGACTCGATTCACGGGATTGTGACAGACCTCGCGGGGGTGTTGCATAACACCAACCAGATCATGACCCGCAACTCGACGCGGATTGATCAAATCCTCGCGGACACCGACCAGCTCATTCGCGATGGCGATGGGTTGGTTGTGGCGGCGCGCGCGCGGTACATTGACGGGCAAGAAGTCCGGCGGATTTTGGCCCGCGCAGAGAGCGTGCTGTCGACGATTGATCGCGAGGTTCCACCGTTGTCGCGGGACGCCAGGGCGCTGATGAGCAACGTGAACCGTATCACCAATGGCGTGGGCGAGACCCAGATCGCTGATGTGCAGGCCACGCTTCACGACGTGCGCTCACTCGCTTCTCGGGCAGATCACATCGCAAGCGACGCGCAGCGAGTCACCACGCACATTCGCCAGGGGCGCGGCACCGTGGGCGCGCTGCTCATGGACGAAGAGGTCTACGACGACCTCCAAGAGCTTGTGCGTGATTTGAAGCACAACCCTTGGAAGTTTTTCTGGCGCGAATAGCGCAACCAACGCGACAACCCCGTCGCATGCGACCAGCGCAGGACTAAACTGCCCCGGCGTTGCTGTCGCGAAGCTCGTCGGTGACAAGCTCAAGCAGCTCACTTGCGAAAGAGACCATCTCAGCGCGCTCGTAGCCATTGCGCTTGAGTTCTTTGAAGACCGATTTTGCCAGGACCCGAAGGGCCCGCTGTGAGGCTTCAGAATCTGTAGGTTTGGT
>JANNCG010000872.1:0-6985 GCA_031386385.1 Myxococcales bacterium | reverse complement strand
TACCGAGCCATCATTCCACCCTCCATATGATTTGGAAAATGGCAGTGCACGAGCCAGTTGCCAGCACGGTCTTCGCGAAATTCAAACGTCTTGTACATCCCCGGCGCGAGCTGAATATTATCCGTCACCAGCCCATCGGAGTCGAGCCATCGATGACCATGAATGTGAAACGTGTGCGCCTCCATCCCAATGCTGATCACGCGCCAGCGGCTCAGATCACCCACGCGTCCTGTAAACATCGGGACAGACTCTTCGTACGCTTTGCCGTTCATCGTGTGCAGGTACTGGTGCTCGCCTCGGTACGCTCCACCGTCAGGAATCACCCCGGTTCGCGGATCCGCTACTCCCGGGAGTTGCTGATAGAATTCAGGACGAAAATCGCTCAGCACCACGACATGCTCGTTCGCCGGAGGCTCGTCCGGAGCGTGAACAATCAGCGCTCCAAACAGACCCCTTGCGACCCCAGTGCCCTCAGACGCGTGATCGTGGTAAGGGACCGCCCCGGCATAAGCCGCGTACCATTCGTACGTCACCGTTTGTCCCGGTTGCGCGATGGAGACACCATCGACACCGTCTTGCGCTTGCTCAAACTCAACGATGTGCGTGTGTACCGACGCGCTGTGAGTGGACATATTGGTTAGCCGAACGACGATTCGATCTCCAGCGATCGCTTCAATCGTGGGACCTGGAATTTGCCCATTATAGGTCCACGCATTGTAGATCGCGGCAGGCCCCGTCTCCCACTGACGATCTTCGATGCGAAGCTCGATTGTCTTGGTATTGCCGGTGGGCGAGTAGCGCCGCAATCGAGGCGCCGAACCAGTACAACTGAGGACCTCAAAAATCATCGCAACAGTGAAACCAAGCACCGATAGGCTTCGGTGCACGCGCCGTTGTGAAGTGCTCGACTGTTGGCTCACTGCGAGACGCACCGCTCATTGGATGGAACAGAGGACATCCCGTTGCGCTTGCACGTGAGCGTGTAGCAGTAACGACCCGGAGCGTGACCGGGCATATCTTGCGCCCCCATCGCCGCGCCGGTGAGTGTCTGCGCGACAGCGTACGGACCTCCGTCTTTATTGCGATTGATCTCAACCATGTCACATGGCGAGTCAGGATACTGCCAGGAAAGAGAGTTTGTGCCGTGCACCACCTGGCGTGCGCTGACGAGCAGCGGCGCGCTTGGTCCATTGCCTCCTGCTTCGGTCGTCGGATTGCTTGGCACATCGACTCCCAGTGGGTTGGGAACATCCAGTACACTGGCACTATCGGAGGCGGATGGGGCGTCCGTATTTGCGTCAGTACCGGCGTCCGAAGGAGGCGTGACAGCGTTCATCCCGCAACCTGAAACAACGAGGGCGAGCAGTATCGCCATTGAATAACTTTGCATAAATAGTCTTACAATCAGGGCGATAACGCCCTCAAGACTAGGCGCGAACATGCACTTGCGTGACAGGCCGATGACGATTTTTATTCGCGCTCTGATTCATTGACCAGCGGCGATAATGCGCACTACCGTCCAGTGGATTTGACGAATTCAGATCAAACAAATCACGAGGAGATCTTCGATGGATAGACGGTTTGAAATGCTCCGATGGGCTCTGCTTTCTATCTCTGCCACGGGGTGTGGTGCAGCGGGAGCGAGCCTTGATGCAGGAGTTGATGTGCAGACCGACGCACCGACGGGCTTAGCCGTCTTGGGTCGCGGCGCGCACGTGCAGACTGCTGTGCGGGTCGCGACGGTGAGTACAGAGGCAGACGGCCTCAATACTCCCCGAGATCTCGCTTTTCACAATGAGGTGCCAGACCAGCTATGGGTGGTGAATTTTGGCGACAACTCGGTCGTCGTGATTGATCGTCCCGGGGACGCGACTCAGACGGCCGTTCACCACCGTGGCTCATCGCATTTTCTCGCGCGTCCTGCGGCGATCGCCTTTGGGATGCCTGGGCGAATGGCGACGTCGCACGAAGAAGATCGCGTGACGCAACGGACAACGACCGCGGATTTCATGGGGCCAACGCTATGGCCGTCGGACCCGGACGTGTTTGACGGCTCAGATCGCGTCCACCTCGACATGCTGCACAACAGTCCCAACTCGGTCGGCTTGGCGTGGGCGTCGGCCAATATCTACTGGGTGTTTGACGGAAGCCATCAGGCACTCACACGATATAACTTCAACCGTGATCATGGTCCCGGCGGCCAAAATCATGCCGACGGCGACGTCGCACGGTTTGTCGAAGGGCAGTTGGGATACGTGCCTGAGGTCTCAGCTGGCATGGAGGTCGATCGAACAACAGGACTGCTCTATGTCTCGGACACGGGCCATTCGCGAGTGGTCGTCCTCGACCCTTCGACTGGACGACGAACCACAGCGATCACACCAAACTACGACGGAGATCGACAATATCGGATGGCTGACGCCACCCTTCGGGTGCTCGCAGATGGACGTTCGGGGCTCCAGGGCCCATCAGGTCTGGCGCTGCGAGATGGAGTGATATATGTTGCAGACAATACAACATCAAAAATCTATGGACTCACCCTTGATGGGACCGTTATCGATTGGCTTGACCTTAGCTCTGAGGTTGCACACGGCGGGTTGATGGGGATTGAAGTGGGCCCCAGCGGGACTCTGTTCGTCGTCGATGCGTTGACGTCTCGGGTCCTGAGCGTCGCTGCCCTCCCTTGAGCTTGGATTTTTGGTCTTAGTGATGGTGGTGTTCGTGACCGCCAGCATGTGTCGCGGGGCCTCGAGCGGCTGTCGCGCGATCGACGGCGTCAGCCCACGCCAAGACGAGCTGTAGCTCAGCACCCTGCACAACCGGCGTACTCGAACGCGAAGGTGGCATTGTTGCGCGTTGGCCCGTAGCGCCAAGTACTCGGCGAATGGTGGCCGTGATGGTGCTCGCGTGGTGTCCGCCGAAGGGGTATCGGCTCATGTCGAAATGGCTTGTGTTTGAGACGCGCCATAGCTGTCCCGACCCCGAGTGGCAAGTTGCACAATACCGCTGAAATACCGGACGTGCGGCCTCGTATGCCGCCAGCTCTTCGTTTTGAACCAAGCCACCATCCGCGGATGATTGGGTCACATCTTGCTCGCCAGAGCCCATCGCAACGACGGCGTCAACCCCGGAGCCCGCATCGGGTTCACCCGTTGGTTGTTGTGGTGGCGCCTGGCCTGCGTCGGGCGCGAGGTTCACTTCGTTGCCGGTTGCAAGTAGTGAGCTCTGTTGTGACTGCGTTGTCGTTGGCGTGCAACGAAGTGGGGCCACGAGGGCCACGGTCAGCGCGCCAATTGGCAGAAGCGAGACTAAATTTTTTGCTGAATAGCGCATTCGTTTTGTCTAGAGGGTTCGAAGATTGAAGTCGAAAAATCTGCTGCGACGAGGGCAAGTGTCAAGCCAGGATGCCGCTCTCTTTGCGGTCCGTGTGGCCAGGGATTCTACAGGTGAATCTCGCTATGTGACGATCCCGTCCGAAGCGAGGTCGCTCGCGGTCGCCACCGTCGCGACGGTGCCCGGTGGGTTTTGATACCACCCAGTGCCGTCTTCGGTGTCTGGATTGTCCCGCACTTTGAGCACCGTGAACATCCCGCCCATATCGATGGAAGAGAACTGCCCTTGCCCACCGCGCATCGCGATGCTGTTGGGAGGGCCGGGCATGTTCATCGAGGACATGGCGCCCATTCCGTCGTGACCCATGGTCATATAATCGGGCACCACACGCTGCACGCGACGATCAATCCGTCGCGCATCCGCGTTGACCATCACCGGAAACTCATGCCCCATTTGGTTCATCACGTGGTGCGTCATGTGGCAGTGAAGGGCCCAGTCACCGGGAGCGTCCGCGACAAACTCTATGGTCCGCGTGGTCCCAACCGCGACCAACACCGTGGTCTCGGGCCACTGCCCGGCCTCAGGAATCATCCCTCCATCGGTGGCGGTGACCTTAAAGAAAAAACCATGCAAGTGAATCGGGTGATGGTCCATGGGACCGAGATTTCCCAGGCGAATGCGAACTCGCTCGCCGCGACCCACAACAAGGGCTTCGGTGCCGGGGTAGGATTTTCCGTTAAACGTGAGGACGTTAAAATCGCTCATCGCGTTGGGATCGGGCCGCCGGGTCCCTGCGCGAATTTTCCACTCGTGGGTCATCAGGACAAAATCGCGATCCACGTGTGGGCCTCGCGCCACGCGAGGATGCACCACAATCATCCCGACCATCCCGAGCGCCATCTGTGTCATCTCGTCGTAGTGCGGGTGGTACATATACGTCCCCGCTCGGGTAAACGTAAACTCGTACTTAAACGTCTCACCCGGCGCGATGGGCCGCTGAGTCAGTCCCGAAACGCCGTCCATCCCGTTGGGCAAAAGGATCCCATGCCAGTGCAAGCTGGTCGGCTCGGGCAAGCGATTGGTCACATAAATTCTCACGCGATCGCCTTCGACCGCTTCAATCGTTGGCCCGTGCACCTGCCCGTTGTAGCCCCAACAATGGGCTTTGAGGCCCGGCGCGAATTCATGATTCATCACCGGCTCGGCAATCAAGTGATAAACCTTCGCACCGCCCACGACTTTCCACGGCAACGTGCTTCCATTCGGAGTAATGACTGGCGTGTAATCCTTTCCCGCTTCACCTGGTGGGTGAGTCGGCTTGGGGTCAATGCGTTCCAGCAGCGGCTTGTTCCTATTCGTAGCGGCGGAAGTTTTGTGCGGCTGGTCTGGCTCGTGCGTTCCGACCTGTGCGTTCAACTTTTGAAGCAATGTTGCGCTGCCGGCAATCGTCGCCGCGCTGACGACAAATTTTCTCCGACTAAATTTATTTGGAGTGTTCATGGCTTTTAATAGTTGTGTGTTCTTGTTCAGGCTTCGATGTCTCCGGCAACATTGTTTTAGGCGTGGACGTTTCGCTGCCCAATTTTCCGCCGACTGCTTTCTCCAATTCAGCGCGGGCAATCCAATAATCCCGTAACGCTTCCACATAGCCGCGCTCGGCAATTTGTTCGCGCTCCTTCGCGGCCAGCAATTCATAACTTCCTTTTTGCATCGCGTTGTAATGAAGAAGCGTTTCGTGCAAGACACGCTGGCGCTGCGGAAGAAGAATTGTTTCGTAATACTCGGCGGCATCACGTGCGGCAATAAGGGCGTCACGGGCTTCACGCACTTCTGAGCGGACGTTGACGGCCAACGCTTCAAAGTTTCGTTGAGCCTGACGATACTGCGCGGCCAAACGTGCAAGCGCGGGCTGGCCTTGGTCGAACAACGGCAATTCCAGGGAGAGCGTCGGGCCGGTGACGCGCTGTCCGTCGGTGTCCTTTTCCGTGCTCACGCCGACGGTGACGCCCGGCAGAAAGCGCGTGGTTGATTTCAGTTGCAGCGCATTTGCGATGATCTGCGCCTGATTGCGCGCCGCCGCCAGGTCCAGTCGTTGACTCACCGCCAGCGATTCGAGGTTTTCCAGTGGTAATTCTTTTCCCGGCAACGCGGGTAAACCTGCTTCGGCTTTCCAGCTCGTTTGCCTGCCCCACAAACCAAGCAGGCGATTCACCCGCTCGCGGTCGGCGCGTGACTGCGCCGTTGCTTGCGCGAGGTCGAGCCGTGATTGCGAGTAAGCCGTTTGCTGATTGAACAATTCGAGATCGTTGATATTGCCCGCGTCGTATTGGCGTTTGGACAAGTCCGCCGCCGCCTCGTTGATTTCGGCAGTGGCACTCAAGCGTTTCACGAATTGCTCGCGCGCCTGCAACGTGTAGAACGCGGTTTGAACTTCGCCCGCCAGCCACAAGACTGCGTGAGCAATGCGCAGTTTCGTTTGCGCCAAGTTTCGCGCAGCGATTTGCTTTCGCGCTGGAAGCATGAGCAGGTCGAGAAAATCTCCTGCCGCCGAATACTCGACATTCGCCGCACCGGGCGGACGATCAGGAAAGCGCCAGCTTCCGGCAATCTCTGGATTCTTCAGCCGCGACGCTTGCGCCAGTTCCGCTTGCGAGATTCCAATTTCCTCAAACTCGGCTTGCAACGAACGATTGTTCAAAAGCGCAACGGTCACGGCGGATTGCGCCGTGAGATTCGTTTCCATCAACGTCGCAATCGCGCTCGCTAGTTCTTTACTTTCCGCGTCTCGCATCCATTCCATGCGCTGGCCGGTTCGCGCGTTGACGGTTTTTGCAACGTCGTCAAACGCAGCCTTTGGATTCGTGCTGGTGCAACCGGCAAACGCCAGCGGCACGCCAAGAAGAATCAGTTTAATTATGCTCATGTTTGGGCGGAGTTGCGGCTTCGGGTTTCGCGTGATGTTCTTGTCCGCCTTCCGGCGCGTTCGTTGATGTGGTTGTCATCAAGACGAGGTTCGTATCTGCCATCAAAAACGGCGCGAGCGAGAAAGTCGCCTGCGTGGCGTCGGGGTTTGCCGGATGCGATTCGGACAATTTCATCCCCGTTGTTCCGCTCATGCAACCCGTCAGCACAAGTGTGGCAAACATGGGCCGAATAATTTTTTTCATGGTGGTTTGTCCGCTGCCAGCACGCGCTGGCGGCGGACTGGTTGCGATTACATTTTCGCGTGTTTTTCGAGCGTCTTATGAGCCGCATCCATTTTCTTCAGGTTCGCTTCGGTCTTCGTTTGATCTCCCGCGTCGCCTGACTTGTCGAGGTCTTCAGCCAGTTGCGAGACTTTCTTGACGGCGTTCTCGACCATCTTCTTGTGGTCGGGATGCACTTTGGCCGGCAGAGCTTTTGCCAGGTCACGAATGCCAGACGCATGGTGATGAACGTCAGCCAATTTCTTCGCCTTCACCGTGGCGGCGAGTTCCAGATGATGCTTGTGGATTACTTTCAAAATCCCGTCGGCCGTGTCGGGGATTCTGACCGTTTCGTCGCCTTCCTTGTGGGCTTTGTAGTTGCCATCGCCGACCACATCGACGATGCGCACATAGCGGACGTTGTTGATATCAAGACCAGGTGTGCCGGCGAGCGCATTCAGGTCAAA
>JANNCG010000847.1:0-1619 GCA_031386385.1 Myxococcales bacterium | reverse complement strand
CTGTTTGAATCGATCGGTACTTTTGCAGGAGTATCGGAGCTTGTACGGACTCCGGACTTCACCGTGAGCGCGGACCCTATCTTGCCGTTTCGTCTCCAGAGGGGTGCGCTGAAGCTGAGCTTCGTGACCACCGTAACGGCTTTTTCAGCTCCGCAAAACGTGACGATCGAAGAGCTTCGGATCGAGAGCTACTATCCCGCTGACGCGGAGACGGACGCCGCGTGTCGAGCGATGAGTCGGGAGCACATGTAAGACTGCTTCCCCTGCGGCTGCAACCCCGCTCGGTCACTTCGAGGGTGAGACGACGGGATCCACCGCAAACGTCCCGCTTGGCGAGATCACCACCAGCTCACACACCGTCTTCAGCTCAGGTGCACACATCGCGAGGGCCCCGACGGTGCTTCGAAGCTGTGCCGAGTGTGTCCGCAGCTCAACCCGCTTTGCCTTTGCAAAATGGCGTGGAATCCACCGCGCCAACTCAAGCACCGCCCCACGTCCAAACCGCGACACGCCCACGGTGTCAATCAGCAACCGCTCTGCAAGTGGGTGCGCTGTACGAAGGCGCTCAAGCTCTGTCAGCGCATCGCGAATCATGGGCAAGGTGACCACTCCCTTCGCGATCAGGTGCAGTGTGGGTTGCGGCTCGTCGCTCAGACAAACCTGGATTAAGACATCGTTGGACAGCTCGTGGGCTACGCTCATTATGAGCTAAGCGTGAAACAACTTTACCCAGATGCAAGTCGCTCGCGAAGCTTTGCGCCCCTGCGATGTGTATGCTAGGCGCGCCCAGTCGAGCACCGGTTCTCACCTTGCTCACTCCACTCCGCCCGCGTTTTGTCCTTAGCGACGCTGTCCGCCCATGACCCACGCGCGAACGATCGCGATCTGCGCAGGCGTGAGACACGCAGGGCCCATGGGCATCGCGAGACAGTTGCCGAACTGCGGCATGGTCCCGTCGAGAATTCGCGCGAGCGCTGCAGCGCCCTTGGTTGACCCGGGCACGAAGTACGACATCAACTGCGAGTCCGCAAACGCCATGTCCTGGTTTGCCCCACCTATTGAGTGCATCCCTGAGCGCAATCCTGTGTGGCAATCTCCACACTTTTCAGCAAACACAGCGTGCGCCATCGCGAAGGTCACTCCGCCTCCACCGCCACCATCGGGCGTAGGTGTATCGGTGCTCACCGCTGGCGTGTCACCCGTTGGGTTGGGTCGATCGTCTACCGCTGCGTCTGACCCCATCGCCATCGGAGCACAGCCCGCGAACAAAAGTGCCGTCAATAAACTCGATACAATACTGCGTTGATTGCGTTGATTCTGCTTCATAGTTACGAGTGTCTATTTTTGGTTGAGAAAAGCAAGTACCGGTCCAAAAACTTGCACTCCTGCGTCCCGCGCAACAAACAGATCTGCGTGTGAGTAAGGCAACAAGTGATCGCCCGCTTTCACCAAGGTCTTTTTCGCTCGCTGCGCCAAGTGGTGCACAAACGTGGCGGTCTCTTCGGGGACAATTCCGTCGCCGTTGGCGTACACCGTGCACAGCTCTTGGTCGTACTTCGCGGCGTCTTCGCTTAGATTGCGCCCGTTGAAGATCCCTCGCGACACATCAACGGCGAGAT
>JANNCG010000834.1:0-5380 GCA_031386385.1 Myxococcales bacterium | reverse complement strand
CTCTCGCGAACGTGCGGTGTCGAGCTCTGCGTCCACACCGTGGTTTTCATCAAGCACGCGATGAATTTGCTCATCCGTTGCTTCGGCAAGCGCGTCAAGAAAGGACGCCTGAGCTGCGGTGGGGGTCCCAGGCAGAATAGGTGCTGCGACCCATATCGCAGGAGCGATCACCTCGGGCTTTTGCAGCCCATCAATGGTCGGCCCAAACGATGAGTGATACAGTCCCCGAGCGCCGGGCTTTGCGTTGTGATTGTCATCAAAGCCGCCAATCGAGATCACCGCCGGCGAGCTTGCGGGTGGAAGCACAGGAGAGCTTGGGCTGTTACCCGCCGCGCAAATCACAGTCATTCCAGCGCGGACGCACTCTTCTGCAGCTTGAGAGAGAGCGTCGGTGAGATAGCTTGCTTCGTAGTCACCACCAGCGGAGATGTTAACAATACGAATATTATATTTACGGTGGTGCGCTAATACCCACTGAAGACCCGTTCGAATGTCGTCATGACGCACTCGCGACATGGAGCCGACCTTGACCAACACCACATCGGCTTCATAAGCGAGCCCTTTGTAGCGACCCCCAGAGAGGGCGCCGTTGCCTGCGCACACAACGCTTGTCATCATCCCGTGCCAAGAAGACGCATCAGGTTCAGGAAGGGTATTGCGCCACGTCCTGTGCGACAGCACGTCGTTGTACGCAACGATTCGGTTGCGTGGCGTGATCAGATCGGGGTGCGCATAAAAGCCCGAGTCTAAAAAGGCAATCGTGACGCCACGACCCGAGTAGCGATCGTCGGCGCCGAGGCGCTCAGCGATCGGGAGGATAGGTGGTGTGCCATCCGATACATGCTCGCGCATCGGAGGAGGAAATATCGATTTAGATCCCGGACGCTGCGTGCGTGAAGTGACCATTCAGAGGGCTTACGGCGCGACGACAGTGAAGGTGAGGATATTGCGCACGGCTGTGAGAAAACTGCTTCCCGGTGCTGCGCCCATGATTTGCTGCTCGTTTCCACGGCGAACACGAATTTTGTCCATCGTATCCATGCCATCACGTCGCAAAATAGCCGCGGCGGGGACGGTAAACGCTCCCGTGTCCGCGATGCTCATCGAGTCCACGTTGAGAGTGTCCACGCTCGTGATGGGTGCTCCCATGCCGTACCAGCGTACGTTGAGCGGTCGCCCCTCAGGCACGCGAGCGCCGGTGTCTGGCGAGGCAAAGCGCCAGATGTCTGGCCCCGTGCCCTTGATGCTCGTCACGCTGTCTGTGTCCGCCGTCACGTCCACGGTGTAGTCTCGAAAATATCCAGCCTGCGTGGCGCCGTACGTTCCGCCTGCGCCGCGGATCATGGCGACGGGGCCGCCGAGCATCGAGCTCACTACGACTCTGGCGTTGGTCACTGGGGCGTTGCCTCGGGTCACACGAACCGAGATGCTTGTCTCAAAGTCCGTAGCCATCAGCCCATTGCTGTTGACCGCGATCGTCTCGATCTGCACATTGACCAACAACACGCCATTGCCGATGCCTGGTGCGATCGCAGGAATCCCTGGAAAACCAGTGACATTTCCGCACTCAAGCAACGAAGTCGCGGCCAGCAGCGCGATGCCGTAGCGCGCGAGCTTAGCGCTGACGAATCGTTTAGAAGTTATCGTGGTTCCCATCGAAGTGTCTCTCCTCCACCTGCAAGAATTTGTGTCTGCGCGAGGCCGTCTTTGTTCATAAGCCAGATGCCTCCTCGCGATGAGTTAAACGCAATCAATCGTCCGTCAGGTGAAAACGTCGGATCAGTGTTGGATCCCTGCGACTCTGTCAAGCGTCGAGGACGTCCTCCGGTTGCGCCAACGGTAAAAATGTCAAACGACCCACCTGCGCGTGACGCATACGCGACGGTTGATCCATCGGGCGACCACGAGGGGGTTTGATTGTAGTCTCCCGTAAACGTAACGCGTCGCTGACCGCTGCCATCAGCGCTCATCACATACACTTGTGGTGAGCCGTCACGGTCGCTCACAAACGCGATCCGCGAGCCATCGGGCGAGAACACCGGAGACACATCCGCAGAGGAGTTGGTGGTGACACGGCGAAGGTTGCTTCCGTCCGCTGAGCCCACATAGATCTCTGGATTGCCATCACGGTTAATTGAAACCGCGAGACGATTGCCAGCAAAACTAGAGCCGGCGACCATCCCATCGACCTGCACAATCGGTGCGGGTGTCGGTCGCGAAGAGCGCACCAAGTGAATGAAGCCTTCGCGAGTTTGTGCGGCGTAATAGATCCCGCCAGGACCCCACGACGGCAGCATGTTCAGGCGCCTGCCTGGTGACACCATCGAGAGGTTTGCCCCATCCATCTCAACGGTAAACACGTCCTTGCGCGCGCGACCTGTGCGTCGAGCAAATAGAATTCGCGAGCCAAAAACACCCTCGCGACCCGTGTAGTGCAGCATGAGAGCGTTTGCGATTCGGTGAGCGACCGATCGTGCGGACCCGGGACCAAAACTCCGCTCAAGCACCGGTGCTGCGGGACGGCCAGGCTCCCACACTTTGACCTCAGCGCGAATCGCCTCGCCGCTGCCTGAGATGGTCGCTTTGACCACCGACGTAGCGCCCACCGGAATCCACGCCGTGGGGCTAATCGTCATCCCCTCAGCGCCCACACTTGCAGGAAAAACTCCCGGATCAAGCACGCGAAACTGAGCCGACAGTCGCAGATCGTTGCTCAGCACCGAGGCCACATCAGTGCCCCCAGCGCCAATCATCGCAGGGATCGCGATGGGCAACAATCGCTGGTCCAAGTTTTGGATCGTGATCTCTTGCTCAGGTCCCGTTCCGGCTGGGGTGACCCCTGCATCGTTGGGACGAGTCTGCGCTTGAAGCAAAAGAGGTGTAGCGACTACGGCGACGCTCATACAAGCGAGCAGTGTTTTTCTTAGATAATGGCGGGGAGTGTTCATCGCAGACTCTCGTGTGGGCTTTGTAAGATACCCGGTCTATCAATTATCGGGGCGATAACGAACAGCAAACGTCCGACCGTGAATGGCAGCTTTTTCTTCATCGGTCAGTTCAGGAATCTCAGTGTGGTTCGCAGCCAGCTCTGCCAACTGAAGATTGATGTCCCCATCAACGAGTCCATCCCCAGATCCCTCAACGACCTGACCGCGGGCGACGGATGCTCCGTCGGTTGAGATCACGATTCGCAAGCGAAATGGGCGGGATCGTGCCTCAGCAGGCGCCGTCGCGAGCAGGTGTAGCTGCCTACGAAGAAAGCTCTGGATCTTTGCTCCCGCCCCATGACCGGCACGGTTGGGGTCTGTTTCGGTCCCGTTGACGCTCCCATCTGGAGCCCCTGGGCCCGCGGGAGCATTCGGATCCGAGCTCTCGCTCTCTGCGAGGGCGAGCAAGCGGCGCTCGGCGAGGTCTTGGTTTCCGCGGCCAAAGATTCGGCGGTTAGTCTCTTCTGCGTTGAGAACGGGCGCTTGATCCGCGTTGGGGTTGTGGTTGGGTCCTCGGTGTTGCACCTGTGGAGCTTCTTCGCGAATGGGCGCCACACGGTGGACCACTCGCGGATCCCATCGGCCGCCACCGCCCTGTCGCAACAGCTCTCCCTCAATGATTTGCTCTTCTTGTACTTGCTGCTCACGCACCGGATCGGCACGGCGCGCGACGTTGCCTTCGGCGGTCCCCGCTCGAAGAACAAACGAGCCCACCACTGCGTGCATGACAATGGCCGCGACAACACCGCAGGTGGCGCTGGCGCCATCGCGTGTTCCTAAGCGTTTTCGTGCGAATTCGTCCATGACAGGGGTTCTCAGTGTGAGTGTGACACCAACTTAGCTTACGCTATTGGCTCGACAGTGGGTCCGTGACGATTCCGAGCTTGCTCACGCCGGCTTGCCGCATGATGCCCATGGCTCTGACAACGGAGCCGTAAGGGACCGTCTCGTCGCCCTGAATAAATGCCTCGTGATCCCGTTGAACTACCGGATCTCGCAGCAATCGTGCGGCCAATGTGTCCATTGTGACTTTGTCTTGGCCCACCCAAATGCCCACCGGCGAGTTGGGGTTGTTAGAGTCTTCTCGCGCGATGGTCACGCGGACCTTGTCATTGCTTCCCGCAGGCATCGCCGGAGCTTGAGCGTTGGGAAGATCAACTTTGATGCCCGATTGGACCAACGGCGCGGTCACCATAAAAATAATCAACAGCACCAACATCACGTCCACCAGCGGGGTCACGTTGATGTCGCTTACAGGTCCTCGCGAACCTCCTGAGCTAAATGACACGATAAACTCCTTCTCTCTGGGGATCTATTTGAGAATATGCCGTCTCACGATGTTGAGAAAGTCGGCGCTAAACGAATCCATCTCGCTGGTCTGCACGCGAATGGTTCGCAAGAAAAAGTTGTATGCCATCACGGCGGGGATCGCGGCGACCAACCCGATCGCTGTGGCGAACAGAGCCTCGGCGATACCAGGACCCACGCGGTCAATGGTGCTCTGGTCTTGCGAGCCAGAGAGCTGCAAAAATGCGTGCATAATGCCGTAGACCGTCCCGAACAGACCGATAAATGGAGCCGTTGAACCAACGTTGGCTAAAAACGTCGTCATCGATTCAAGCGTTGTCACTTCGCTCGCCATCGCGCGATGCAGAGCACGCTCGACGTTTTCAATTCCACCGCCATCTTCACCCGCTTCGGCCGCTGCACGAAGCTTGCGCAGCTCTTCATACCCCGCGCGAAACACCGCGCTCACCGGCGAGCGTGGAAACTTCTGTGCTTCTTCCGCCGCAACATTCAGCTGTCGAGTGTCGTAAAATATCTTGAGAAACTTATCGCTCTCAAGCCGCGCACGGCGCATGTACAGAATCTTGTAGCCGATGATGTACCAGCTGGTGATTGAGAACAAAACCAGCAGCAAAATCACAATCTTTACTGGAACAGTTGCCTGCCAAACCAACTCTGGAATCGTCGGTACATGCCGCTGCGTGCCAGCGTGGGGTGGGGTCTGCAAAAACGAGTAAAGGTTCGCGTAAATCACTGGATGCATCAGACTTCTCAACGCGCAGCCAACCCCACGAAGCCCCTCACTGTCAACAGCAACCCAACCAAGCCTGTCGTTGGTTCTCGTTGAAGCCCTAAATCCCTACGACTTCACGATTTCTCGTCGAACAACGGCGCGCAGCCCGGTGGGTGTGGTCTTGCTGCGTTTGCGCGCTCCCCGCGCCAGTTCGCTTGCTTCAATCGGAGGCTCATGCATCCTTTCGGCGAAGGCATTAAAAAAATTTCGCAACTCTTTGGCACTGGGTCGGTCACCTGGAGCCTTCTCAAGACACCGCATCACCAACGCTGCCATCTCCGCATCGGTCGAGCCGCTCTGTGGCAGCTCTGCG
>JANNCG010000819.1:0-7421 GCA_031386385.1 Myxococcales bacterium | reverse complement strand
TTTGGCCAGCGCACCATCGGCGACCGCGCCCATCATCCCCACGCTCGCGCCACCATAGACTAGCCGCAACTTGCATTCTGCGAGTAATTCTCCAGTCTCTCGCGCAAGTGTGATGTACTTCTCAGGGATCGACTGAGCGCTGCCGCAAAACACGCACACGGATCGGGTGGCCAAAGGACTATTGTTACGAGTTGTCATTGAAGTTGCTATGAATCTCTCGGAACGCCGCCGTCCGTCTCAACGGTTGAGCCTGTCGTGGTCCGGATAAAGACGTTTCCTGACGCGATCCCGACTCTGCAGCCCGCGTCGATGGACCGCAGGCGAATATACAGACCCGTCGTGGCACCCACCACAATATCGGGGAGCGATCTGAGCGTTAATCGCCACGTACGAAGAATGTCCGTCTTGTTGTCCACCACGAAGGTTCGGACGACCTGTGTCCCAATCAATAGATCAAACACGGCGCGGCCGTTTGGGAGCATTCCGCAGCGCCCCGTCGCGGGGACATAGTCATTCACGTTGAAGCCCAGCTCAACAGCGAGCCCCTTTGCCAGTGAACCCATCGGAGAGACCGCGCGTGGGCCTCCAATGGTGTTGTTCGCGACGGTGAACAATCCCCCCGGTGCGCCCCCTCCCGGATCGGTGGCCATGGACGCTGGAAGCATCACCGTGTTCAGGACAGTGCCGAGCGTTGCGCGTGGACAATTGCAGGGGTTTGCCATTGCGGGTGGGGCAAGTTCGCTCAGCGGATTTTCGACCAGCGTGAGCGTAAAGGGACCCGCGTTGGACTCATAGCCATCCACCGCGATGGCCATCAGCTGACCCATCATTAAGCCGGTGGCCTCGGTACGTGACGAATCGTTTGCACAACGAAACGTCCCCACTTGCATGTCGTCGTCGTTGCACGCGATGGCGGTCCCGAGGTTGTTGCACGTCCCGCGAAACAGCGAGACCACAGTGTCAAAGCGCCTGGGGCAGTCCGCGACACCCATCTGACTGGCGGTGTCCGTCATGGCGACCAGTGTTCCGCCGGCGCGCATTTGGTACTCGTAGATGATCTCAGGTGCGTCGCGCGAAGAGGCCATGCACGACATTGGGGGATCCATTGTGCTTGCTGCGCCAGAGGTGTTTCCGTTCACAACGAGCGAGCCGCCAATGTTGATCCCCGCACCCTGCTCAAGCAATGAGCGACAGGTGTTTGATGGGGCGTCTGCAGAGTCCCCAGTGACGACATCTGCCATCACGTCCACCTCAAGCACATCGGCATTGTTTGGCGGGCGAAGCTTGCTGATGTCAAACACACACCCAGTGATGGGAGAGAGCAAAATCACCGAGGCGAGCAGATCAAAGCGCTTGAACATTTGCACTTAGAACCGCCCTCCCACAACAAATGAAGCCCCGTTGATCTCTGGCACCACGGCGACCTGCACGGCCGTCGCCGCAGGGGTTGGCGCTTGTGTGCCCGATGGGACAGCGGTCGTCCTTGTTGGGCGTCGGCGAGTGGCATCAATAGTCGCTGTCACGGCCGTCGCGATCCCGACACCAATGGTCGTAAACATGATCGCGTTGGTCAGCGTTGCGCGCAGCTGAATGTCATCGACTTGCACGCGCGAACACCACGGGCTCGAGGGATCTGTTTGGTGTCCCAAGTCACCACAATCTTGACGAAGCATTTGAAAGTAGCGCTGAGCCAAAAGACTGACAGACACCGTCACCGCCACGCCAACGCCTGTGAGCGAACCAAAAACAATGCTCGCTGTGCGCCAATTGCGCGGCTCTTGAGGGACCTGCACTTCGCGATACACCACCCGCTCTGAGACAATGCGTGTCGGCGAGTCAATGGCCTCTTGTCTCTCACGAGCCATCTCGGCGTCTGCTCGCATCACCCGCAATCTCGCTTCGATCTCAGCGCGCTCGGGAGCGTTCGGCGCGACTTGCAAGTAGTGCTCATACGCGTCGTGCGCTTGCTGCGGCATCTGCAGTCGATCGTAGGTGAGGCCCAAATTGTACAACAGCAGCACGGCGTTTGGAGAGAGCGCGTAAGCCGCTTCAAAACGCGCCGCCGCGGTACCGTAGTCTTCTTGCATAAACGCCTGCTGACCCTGTGCGTACAACACCCGAGCTTGACGCTCGTTGTCCGCAGTCGTTGCGCGAGGGGTTGTTTGTGCAGACGCTGAAACAGCGGTCAACGAGATGACGGCAACAGAGCACAGTGAAAGTAAGTATGGCTGAAGGCAGCGCGCGATAAGCATGGAGGGTGAAAGTATACCGACCCTTCAGCGACAAAGCACCTATGTGTGCTTCTCAAATGCGTTTACGCCCTGCCGAAGATGCCAGGCTTGCAAAAAGAGACGTCGCTCGGCTTGTGTCAACTGATCTCGAATCCGCCCTAGCATCACCGTGGGCGTAATCACTAGGGCCATACTTGAAAGCAACAAGAACACCATCGTCGCAGACGGCGGCAGATTCACCGCACGCGGGACAAACACCAGCGCGTCATTTTGAAACACAAACGACCGTGGAATAATCCCCGCAAGCTCAAGTACAAACGGCACCGCGATGCTCAACATTGCAAACACAACAATGGTCTTTCGCCACGCGCGCTCGCTGTAGAAAGCGAAAAACATCGCGTTGGTCGCTGCCAGTGCGGGCACAATAATAAACGGGCTCACAAAGACGCTCATGCTCGACACCGCCACCGTGCTAAGCGCAAACAGCGCCACGCCAAGTGAGAGCGTGAGCTTCTTTTGCTCGCCCAATACCCAGGCAAAAGCACTCGCAGCGACGATCATGGCAAACACCGCTCCGGCCGCAAGTGGGCTCTTCACGCCCATCCATAACAACAACGGAGTCATAGTGAGCCACGTGAGATAGCGCCGTGACGCTGCCTTTGCGCCCTGTTGCCGTGAGCTCTCAGCGCTCTGCTCAAGCTCTGCCATCGCCCCCTCGGGGACATCCTCCGGCACCTCCATCATCAACCGCGCGAGTAGCTGACGTGCGGTGCTATTCTGTGGGTCAAAAGCCAGCGATTTCGACAGCTCTCTCATCGCTTGCGCGCGTGCGGCGTGGGCTTGTTCTCCCTGCTGGTGGAGCGCGATTTCGGTGAACTTTTGCGCTTGCTCTGATGCGACTTGTGACAGCTCTCGACGCCGCTCAGCATCGCGATCGCCGTCCAAAAATTTCTCTACGGCTTCGGACAAATCTCGTGCACTTGCAAACCGGTCGTTGCGGTGAAGGGCGAGCGCTCGAACACAGATCGCATCGAGCTCAGGAGCCACCTCTCCACTTGGGTTGTGCTGGCTTGGGCGCCCGTCCACCGCCGAGCCATTGGCGATCAAGAGTCCCGGGAGAGTGTTTGCATTGTGCAGCTTTTTCTCAGCTAGAATCTCAAACAACAGCGCTCCTAGCGCATAGACATCACTGCGAGCGTCGAGCTGGTCGATCTCTCCACGGGACTGCTCGGGCGACATGTAGCCCGGGGTTCCCATCAGGGCGCCGACCATAGTCGCGTTGTTTGCGGTGACTGGCTGCAGTGTTGCTGCGACCTCTTGGACAGAGCCATCCGCGGAGAGAATCTTCGCGATCCCCCAATCAAGGACATGCACCTCACCGTAGTCGCCGAGCATCACGTTGGCGGGCTTTAAGTCGCGATGAAGGACACCACGTTTGTGTGCAAAATCAATCGCCAAACACAATTGAGCAAACGCGCTCAGCAGCCGTCTGCGCGAAAACCTCTCGTACGCTTTGGCATCACGGATGCGCGCCACGAGGGCATCTTCGAGGGTGATTCCACGCACGCGCTTCATGGTGAAATAGGGGTGCCCACCAGGCGCCACTCCGAGATCGTACACAGGCACAACACTCGGGTGCTCAAGCTGTCCCTGCACCCGAGCTTCTCGCAAAAACCTCTGCAGCGCCTCGGGGCTCTCAACGGGGTCAAACAGCATCACCTTGAGCGCAACGTGACGCCCTACCCGCTGGTCAAAACACAGCCTAACCTCTCCCATTCCGCCAACGCCGAGGGTCTTGCTGTACTCATAGCGAACGTCATAGGTATCACCCGCAATAGGCGCATCCAGCCCACCCACGGCCACGGGTGTACTACTTGTTGTTTGCACGTCGTCAAGATGCGCATTGGCGATGTCCGATTGACTCGCCACCGCGGCTTGAACCCTTGCAATCGAGGGAGTGGATCCCGCTTGAATCATGGTCGCACCAGACTCAAGCTCTTGGTCCACGTCTGAGACTGTGCGTGCGCCCACATTGGTGGGTGTTGTGTCAACTGGTGACTTCATATTGGCATTTCGCTGGGATTCAGAAGTGCTCAGCCGGGACCACACATGGCTTCGCCACGCGCGGTGTTGTTGCCTTCTTTGCACTCAAGAAGGATTTCGTCGGGGTCAACCACGCCCTCAAAGACTCCGCGCGCTTGGACATTGGCCACGCAGTCAACGGGAGTGCAGCGACCAGGGGCGATGGGAGCGGCGGTGCGAAGACGACAGAGTTCCATCCCCATGCCCATACGGCGAAAGATCACTTCGATCCCGGCGTCAAGAAAAGACAAGCCCCGGTTGCACACGTTGGCGCGCAATCGCGTGCGATCTGCCTCACAATCCGCGACAAGCCCACCCAGCGTGAGATCCGCACCAGGCGCCGGCCCTGGTGGGCCTTGCGTGTTTTGCCGAAAGTTATTCAGCCCAGCGGTACGCCAGTTCGCTGCCATCATCGAGCTACGCGGAACCGTCCCATCATCGTTAATGTTCGTCACCGAGTAGGCGTGCTGGTTCCAAATGCGTCTCGCAGGAGCCCAGCGATCTCGCGCATCGCGATACACACGCAGGCCTGCATCACACGCTCGGTGCACCGCTCTGCACACGCGCCCCACGCCGGGTGTCCCTGCGAGGGGATCGAGGCACGCGTAAGTTGAGCCACAGTCCGCGTCGGCCATGCAGCGACAAAATCCCATGTCGCATGTTCCGCCTGGACAATCGCTGGCAGCATCACATCGCAGGCCCTTAAAGAGCGCGTCCACATCGGGACAATATCCCGGCTGACACGGCGCCGAGGTCGGAATCACAATCTCCGCGCTCGAGTCCCCGTCCACATCCGCCACGATCGGGTTCTCGTGCCACGTTGAGCTAAACCGCGCTTGCGAGAACAAAATCTCTCCCGTCGGTCCGTCATACACTCGCACCCAGCACTCATCGCCATAGACCACCTCTGCGCGCCCGTCCGCGTTGAAGTCAAACACGCTCGACCCCGTTCGTTGGCTCGAAGCGTCCTGCGAAGGTTGTGCCCACAGCACGGTCCCGTTCGCACGAAATACTGCATATCGTGTGGAAAAAGCCACGCCAACCTCTGGCATCCCATCGCCGTCGAAGTCCGCCACTGTTGGAGGACCACCGCCCACAGCTCCAGCTGGAGCCACCACATCGCGCACAACGGTTCCGCCCATTGTTAAAATGGTCATCCGTCCTCCCTCTGCCGCCACAAGCTCGGGCCGCCCCATCGCGTCACCCATCATGGCACCAAAATCACCCATCTGCGCCAGGGCCGTGTGTCTCGGCCCAAATGGCATGGCTCCGCGAGTGTCATAAGCCTCACGGACCAACGCTCCAGCGCGCCACTCCCAGGTGCCTTGCGAGTCAACAATCTCCATCGCGGGATCTTCGTCAACGTTTGCTGCGATCATCATGGTCCCATGAATCCCTCGCGCCCAGCCCGCGATGACCGCGAGCTGCATCCCCATCGCCGAGTACACCGCCCCGTCGTACAAGATCTCTGTGCGTCCATCGTCGTCGAGATCTGCGAGTGAAATTCCACCCCAAGCGCAGAAGTTTGAGCCATACCGATCCGCAGAACGCCACAGTCGTGTGAGGGTCCGTGCGACGGGATCCACCCTAAACGCGATCAGCCCACCGTCTTGATGCGCGGCGATAATCTCCGGTCGCCCATCGCCATCGAGATCACCAATGGCCGGTGTCACGGGCGAGTTCACGCGATCTCCGGGATCATTCGCCGCCGCTTGCTCGCGACACGTCCCACCATCCATCATCCGCAACGTTCCATTGCCCACACATCCCCGATTCGGAACCGACTCGCGATAACCCCCATCGGAAATAAACACAATCGACGGCCTTGAGGGGCTGTCCACATCGAGCGTAAACCCAAAGTTCGCCACCAACGGCGTGTGCATAATCGCCCGCTCAGTCATGTGCGGATCCCCCATCGGCGGACCCATCCACACGCACTGCAATCCCGGTCGAATGGGCCCTCGAACACTGGGTCGCGTGCACATTGGGTCGCTCGTTCCGGCGGGCCAAGCAGCGCATCGTCCACCCACACAGCGACTGTCGTTGACGCACTCGTTGTCGTTGGCACACAAAGGACCGCTCGGTACATCACTGGGCACATCTGTGAGCACATCACTGCCCACAACGACATCCCCGCCGTTCGCACGGCCGTCGGTTGTGACATCCATGGACCCGTCCACGCGTCTCACATCGGTTGTCACCATCCCCGGATCCTCAGAGCATCCCGTGATGAACGCAGCAGTTGAGAACACAACCACTCGGGCCCGCAGCGAAGCGCACAGCTCAATCATTGCCGCGAGTGTACGCCGTCAAACTAAGCGCGAGAAGCGTGATTTGTGGCCACCGATGAGACTAACCGAGCGCGCGTTTGTGTTGGCGCACCAAAGTGTCCAAGCGCAGCAGCTCAGCCGCATCAAGAACCTCAGAGAGCCACAATCGCAAAGGACTTACCGTGCGAAAGGTCCGGCGACTGTCGCTGGCCGCCTCGCGAATCAAGCGGGATATTTGCAGCGACAATACGGGATCTTCGTTAAGCAACACACCCGTTCGCAGCAACCCAGGCTCGCTCTTCATCACCGCGAGGTATGCGTCCGCGGACTCGGCCGAAAAGACCGTGGCATCCACCACATCGACAAAGCAAACGTACTTGGACCTCTGTGCGCTCACGATCCGATCGTGCACCTCTGCCCACACGCTCGCCTCTTTGGGAACGACCGGCGACCAGATGCGAATCTCAATCAAACGACCGACGTGGCACTCAATCGAGAACACTTCGATGCTCCATACACACGCGCAACGATACGCTGAACTTGGGGCTGTGTGTGTCTAAGAAATCTATTGAAGCGTGGTCCCAGTGCAACCCGCGCTGCCGCAAGATACTCAGCATTTATCATCGTGGAGGCAGGCTTCGAATGTTATTGGAGCTTTTGCGCCTTCGCGGCGAGCGGCTGCGCTGAGGGTTTGGTCTATGCGCAAAGAGTGGCTGCGCTGAGGGCTTAGCCTCCGCGCACGTGCCTTCGCGCAAAGAGTGGCTGCGCTGAGGGCTTAGCCTCCGCGCAAAGAGTGGCTGCGCTGAGGACAAGCCTCCGCGCACGTGCC
This sequence comes from Myxococcales bacterium, assembly GCA_031386385.1. Taxonomy (GTDB): domain Bacteria; phylum Myxococcota_A; class Polyangia; order Polyangiales; genus JANNCG01. The sequence continues at coordinate 9 of JANNCG010000819.1, read as the reverse complement.
TTCGCGCAA